>NZ_JBFBAF010000034.1:0-122264 GCF_040682095.1 Amycolatopsis sp. NPDC051372 | reverse complement strand
ATGAACCTCCGGATGATGTCGAGCCACGCCTCCCGCTCCCAGACCTGCTCCCACAGGTAGGACCGGCTACGCGGTCGCCCGCGCGGTGGCCGACGGCCTCGGCCCGGACCACGCCGCTGCGGGCTGGTGCCTCGAAACCACGGCGGGCACGGTCGCCGCGGCCGCAGCGGCGGCCCGCGTCCTCGACCTGCGCGGCCCGGCCCTGCGCCACGCCATCGGAATTGCGGCGACCCAGGCCTCCGGGCTGTCCGCGGTGAAGGGCACACCGCTCGGCGCGGCGCAGCTCGGGCACGCCGCCGCCACGGGCGTGGAGGCGGCTTTGCTGGCGCGCAACGGGGTAACGGCGGCTGAGGATCCGTTGTCGGGCCGGCGGGGTTTGTACGCGTTGATGGGGCCGAGGGGTGAGTCTTGAGCTGTGCGGCGCGAATCGGTGCGGGGTGTCGGGCTTGCTGCGGATACGGGCGTGGAAGTGGCTCTGCTGTGAACAAACGGCTTCACCACCGGTGAAAACCGGTTGTCGGGATCGCGGCGCGGCAGGCAGCCGGAGCGCGCCACGGCCACCACGGTGGTGGCGGCTGCGCCGACGCGCGACAGTGTCACAGCCGCCGAATACGCGTCCGCGGTGTCGGCGCGCTGAGGCAGCCGGCAGATGAGTACTGAGTGGACAGTCGGCGACCGGCGGGTGTACCCCTGACTCGCTGTGAACCCAAGCGCGGCATTAGGGGTATTGCGGAACCCCGCCACCCAGGCCTAGCGTGGCCGCGAACGTAGCTTCGAGTCCTGGGGGGTCTCATGTCGGTGCGTCGTCGTGTTCTGGTTGCTTCGCGGGCGGTTGTCGCCGCCGCGGTGCTCGTCGGGGGAGCGGTGGTGGCGTCGCCGCAGGCGTTCGCGGCGACGGCGCCCACGAATCTGCCCACGAGTCAGTACACCCTGAGCGCGGATTACCACCAGTTCGACACCGTGAACACCGCGCTGGTCTCGACCTTGGGCACCGCCGCCGTGCACACGGTGATGGACAACGCGAACCACGACCGCACGGCGCTTCCGTCGTCGGTGTCGGTCGCCGGGCTGTCCGACGGGTTCCGCTTCGACAGCGCGGACAACTCCGACTGCGCCAACTACCCGCAGGGCATCACCACCAGCCGCGACGCCGTCGGCACCGCGAACAGCGGCAACTACGACGGCCACCAGCTCGTGCTCGTGAGCTGGTACACCAAGGACGGCTGCGACGGCGATCAGGCGCGCAGCCGCATCACGCTCGTCGACTGGGACGCGACGTACCCGAACAAGTACCGCAAGATCCTCCTCGTCGAGCCGACCGGCACCGCGGCCGCGCCGGACTTCAAGGACATCCCGATCCACGCCGGCGGGGTGTCCTGGTACGGCGACTATCTCTACGTCGCCGACACCGGGCACGGCATGCGCGTGTTCGACCTGCGCAAGATCCTCAAGACCGACACCGGCGGCACGGCCGGGCAGATCGGCCACCAGACCGGCAGTGTGTACTACGCCCACAACTACGCCTACGTGCTGCCGCAGGTCGGCACGATCACCTCGAAGACCACTTCGGGCACCAACCTCGCGTGGTCGTCGATCTCGCTCGACCGCGTGAGCAAGTCGATCGTGATGGCGGAGTACACCTGCCAGTCCGGGTGCACCGCGTACCCGAACCGCGCCCCGCGCGCGATCCGGTTCCCGTTCGCCGCGGGCGCGACGACGTTCGCCGCCACGACCACGGCGAGCGAGGCCCTGCAGCTGCCCTGGTACAACCTCAACGGCGTCGCCTCGCACAACAGCCGCTGGTGGTTCAACTCCTCGGGCCAGAAGAAGCTCTACTACTGGACCCCGGCGACCGGCCCGGCGACGCACACGTGGATCTCCAGCGGCGAAAGCCTGTCGTACTGGGAAGACGCGACGAACGCGGATCTACTGTGGACGTTGCAGGAAGGCGCGGGCAACCGCAACGTGTTCGCGGTGACTCAGGCGACGTACGGCGCCTGACCTGTCAGTCGCGGGCGGCTTCCTCGATCGCGGTGGCGAGCCGGTCCGGTGCGGTGAACATGACCTCGTGGCTGCCGCGCAGCTGCACGAGGCGGTACAGCCCGAGCCGGCCCGACATCCGCGGGTGCCAGCCCCATTCGCCCGGCGGCAGTGCGGTGTCCTCGGTGGCGTTGATGTAGCTCTTGGGAATGTCGCTTGCGTAGAAGCGCGTGAGGTCGAGCTTGTCCAGGAACGGCTGGTACGGCTCGGTGGACAGCTCCTTGTGCGTCGACGCGGCCAGCTCGGCGTCGGCGTCCTGGATGAACGCCTCGCGCCACAGGGGGAACGGCATGGCGACCGAGTTGTCGTCGCTCGCGGCGGCGGTCTGGGCGAACATCTCGCGGTAGTGGGGCGGGAGCTCGTCGTTGAGGCTGTTGCCCGGCGCCGGGACGAAGGCGTTCCAGAAGATCAGCCGCTTGAGCCGCTCGGGGATCTCCTCGGCGACGCGGGCGATCACGGTGCCGCCGAAGCTGTGGCCGAGCAGGACCACGTCGTGCAGGTCGGCGGCGGTGATGGCGTCGACGATCGACTGCGTGCAATCGTTGTGGTCGACGTTCTTGGGCACGCCGTTGCCGTGGCCCGCGACCGTCGGAGTATGCACTTCGTGGCCGCGGTCGCGCAGGTGCTTCGCGACGGGTTCCCAGAGCGGACCGTCGTGCCAGGATCCGTGGACGAGGACGAGAGTGGCCATGGCGTCTTCCCTTCGCAGGCGGTGGTGGGCTGGCGGGGAAGGTAATCCGGGCGCCTGGCCGCGGCTGTCCGGAATCCGCGGTTCGGCCGGAACGCGCGGCGCTCAGGCCCGGCGCAGATCGTCGGACGGGGTGGTGCCGAAAGTCCGGCGGTAGTCGGCGGCGAAGCGCCCGAGGTTGCCGAAGCCCCAGCGCGTCGCGACTTCGGTCACGGACTTTCCGGCGCCGGCCAGGAGACCGGCGTGCACGCGTTCGAGGCGGACCTGCCGCAGCCGGGCCGTCGGGGACGTGCCGAGCTGTTCGCGGAAGTGGTCCTGCAGGGTGCGTGGGGCGACGTCGACCGCGGCGGCGATGTCGAGCAGGCCGACGGCGGCGCCGGCGTGGGCGTCGATGTACTCGCAGGCCCGGCGGACCACCTCGGCCGCGTTGCTGTGCCGGCGGGTGGGGGCGGAGCCGCCGAACGAGTCGAGCGCCGCGACGGCGACGAGCTGCGCCACCGACGTGCCGAACGGTGCTTTCAGCAGACCGTGGGGGAGCACCTCGCGGACGACGAACCGGGTGACCGCGTCCCACGGAGCGGGGTCGAGCGCAGGGCCGGTGCGGATGTCGGCGGCCCGGCCGGACACGGCCGCCGCGCGGGCGAGCAGCTTGCCGGGGAGCTTCACGGTCAGGAGCGGCAGCCGGGGCCGAACGTGAGGGCGTGCGCGGACCGCGCGTCGAGAGCGACGGTCTGCCCGGCGGCGACGCGGGTGTCGTCGCCGACGGTGAGCTCGCCGGCGAGCGGACGGGAGAAGAGCACGAAGTCACCGAACGGCACGGGATCGACCTGCACGCGATCGCCGCCGTAGGACAGGGAGAAGACGCCGAGCTCGTCGCCGGACGCTTCGGCGTGGCGGGCGTGGAACGCCGGGCCGCACGGGGTGAGGTCGTGGGGGCAGTAAGAGCCGGCCACCTGGGCGCGGGCCAGGTCGACGTCGCGGGTGTCCAGCCGGACGGTCATGCCCTCCATCACGCCTCCTCCGCCCGGCCGCCGCGTCGGTGGGGCCGGTCGGGTGGTGGCACACGCTACCCCGCGGGCGGGCTCGTTCGCAGCCCGCCGGCGGGGCGGTGGTCAGCCGATGTGGGAGCTGATGACCTGGTAGTCGTTGCCCACGTTGGTGTACACGCCGGGGAACCCTTCGCGCGCGCAGCCCTGGCCCCAGGACACGATGCCGGCCAGCTTGCCGTCGACGTAGGCCGGGCCGCCCGAGTCGCCCTGACACGAGTCCTTGCCGCCTTCCGGCACGCCCGCGCAGAACATCGACGCCTTGTCGAAGTTGTCGCCGATCTTCTCGTAGGCCGCAGCGCACGTGGCGTTGTCGGCCACCGGCACGTTGACCTTCAGCAGCCCGTCCGAGACGTCGCCGTTCTCCGACGTGGTGCCCCAGCCGACCACCGTGACGTCCGCACCGGTCTGGTAGGCCGGGTCGTCAGCCGACTGCACCAGCGTGGCGGGCTTGAAGGAGAGATCCTTGTCCAGCGTCAGCACGGAGTTGTCGTGCTGCATGCCCTGCATGGTGAAGTCGGGGTTCTGCCAGACGTCCGTGACGCCGGCCTTTTCGCCGGTGGTGTCGGAGAAGTCGGTCTGCCCGCCGATGATCTCCATCTGCGAGGGTTTCACGCCGTCGGTGCAGTGCGCGGCCGTCAGCACCTTGTTCGGTGCCACCAGGCTGCCCGCGCAGTGCTGCGCGCCGTCCACGTTGAAGATCACCGTGGCGGGGAACTCGTCGATCGTGGTGGGCGTCCCGCCCACGATCAGCGGCTCCTGCCCGGCGGACGCCGCGGGCGCCCCCGCCGCGGCCACCACGCCCGCCGCCACCACGCCGGCCAGCGCGGCCACCACGCGCCTCACGTCTGCCCTCATTCGCCTTCTCCCTTCGGGGACCTGCAGGATCTCGACCCTGAGAAGACCAGACGGCGCCGGGCGTGGGTTAGCTACGAAAGTCGTGACCTGAAAATTCGCACAGATGGTTGGTTTTTGTCTGACTCACGAAAACGCCGCCGAAGTCGTGGAAAGACCTGTGGGACCCGAAGTATCGCGGCAAGGTCGCGATCTCGAATGTCAGCGGCACCGCCGGCTACCACTTCCTCGCCATGGCCGCGCGGCTCAACGGTGGCAGCGAGACCGCGATCGACCCCGGTTTCGCCGCGATCGCGTCCCTGAAACCGAGTCTCGCGGCCATCTACAGCACTCCGGACGAGATGAGCAAGCTCCTCACGAGCGGCGAGGCCGACATCGGCGTCTGGTACGCCGACCGCACGAGTGCCCTGAAATCCAGCGGCGCGCCCGTTGCCTTCGTCCGGCCTCAGGAGGGCGCCACCGCTATCCTGTCCGCGATGTGCCTGCCCGCGGCCACCAGCCGTGCGAAGGACGCTCACGCATACCTGGATTTCCAGATCTCCTCGGCCGTCAACGGCAAGTTCGTGCAGGCGATCGCGGAAGGCCCCACCAACAGCAAGGTCACGCTGCCCCAGCCGTTCCTCAGCGCGAACTACGTGCCTTACGGACAGCAGGAGATCTCGGCGCTGATCCAGCTCGACAGCGAAGCGATCTCCCAGAACCTCTCCGCCTGGATCACGCGGTGGCAGCAGGAGATCGCGAGCTGAGCCGCGCCCGGAACCGGCTTGTCCTGCCCGGCACGGGCCCCGTAATTTGGGAAAATGGGGCGGATTCCGGCGGTGGCACAGGCGGGGGTCGTCGGCAGCCTTCAGGGGTGGCTGCTGGTGGCGGGCAGCGCCGCCACCGTGCTCGGGTTCGTGGTGAGCACGGTGTGCTACCGGGCGGCCTGCCGGTGGGGTTCCCGTGGCTTCGAATCGAGCAGCCTGTTCGTGGGCTTCGCCGGGGTGGCGGGCATGGTCGCGGCCCTGTGGGGCGCGCTCGAGATCGTCTCCGAGGCGCCGGACGGGCCGTCCGCCGCGACGGGGGCGTTCCTCCTGCTGCTCGCCGCGGCGCTGGTGGCCGGCGTGGTACTGGCGGGGATGATCGCGCTGGAGCGCACCGCGCGGGTTCCGGCGGAGCTGCTCTCGATCGTGCCGCTGAACCCGGTGCCGGTGGTGCCGATCGCCCTCACCGTCGTCGCGGCGACGGGGCTGGCCGTGCTCGCGGCACTGGGCGCGTTCGGCGTCCTGCACCTGAGCGTCGTCATGGCCGTGGCGTGGGTGTACGTCGGCGTCGGGCTCCTGGCGGTCGCCGGACTCGTTGTCTTCGCTCTGGTTTGGATCGTGGCCCTGATCTTCGGCGCGTGAGCACCCGGCTCGCGGCCGCCCGCGGGAACCGCGCCGGTCACTGCGCTTCGGCGGTGAAGAGGTACCGGTTGAGGCAGTAGAAGTACTCGCCTCGATCGGCGCGCTCTCGCAGGTCGGCGAGCCACGCCTCGGCGTCGGCGTCGGTGACGCCGCCGCGGCCGGGCACGAACTCGGCGATGATGTGCATCTGCGTCGCGCTGAACGAATCGGGCGTCAGCTCCGGGTTCAGGATCGGGTGCACGTGGTGCCCGGTCACGCGGAAGCCCGCGCGCCGCAGCAGCGCCGGCAGGATGCGTGGCAGCCGGGGGTGCGCGAGGTGCTCGTCCCAGGCGTCGAGAATCCGGCGGTGGCGGGCGCGGTCGGCGGTGTGCCAGACGAGCGCGTCGGCGTCGGTGTCGAGGATCAGCACGCGCCCACCGGGGCGAAGCACTCGGCGCAGCTCCGCCAACGCGCCGGGCACGTCGGGCACGTACTCGTAGACCTGCGTGGACACAGCCGCGTCGAACGCATCGTCCGGGTAGGGCAGCGCGGTCGCTTCGCCCTCGTCGAGGCGCACCCAGGGCAGCTCACACGTGCGCGCGGTGGCGAGCTCGTTCATCGCGTCACTCGGGTCCAGCCCGTGCGCGGCGCCTGACGCGCCCACGGCCCGTGCGATGGACTCCAGCAGGTACCCCGGCCCCGACCCGACGTCCAGCACCCGGTCGCCCGGCCGCGGCGCCAGCCGCGCCAGCACCGTGTCCCGCTGCGCCACGACGTCGGGGCTCGCGTAAAGCCGCTCGGTGAGCTTCGCGCCTTCGTCGTCGAACCGCAGCATCGCCATGGCCCGACCCTACGACGAGAGCAGGTCCAGCGAGAAGCCGAACACGAAGATGATCAAGCCGATCCACTTCAGGCGCGATTCGAGGCCTTCGCGGGTCTTGAGCTGGCCCAGCGTCGTCACCACGAAGGCCTCGACCAGTAGCAGGCCCAGCACGTACCCGCCGCCACCCACCACGAAGCCGCCGATCGTGGGGGCGATGAGCGCGACGAACAGCACCAGGATGGGCAACGGCATCAGGTCGTCGGTGGGCGCCTGCCCGAAGCGCTCGACCGTGAAGAGCAGCAAGGCAAGCACCGCCGTGCCGAGGAACCAGGCGACGCGCAGCCCCTTTTCGTGGGCGTCGGGGCGGGGCTGCTCCACCGGCGGCGGCTCGGGCGCCGGCCGGCGCAGCACGGTCCGCACCCACCGCGGTATCCAGCGGCCGAGCCGCCGGCGTCGGCGGCGCAAGGAAGCGTGGAAGACCTCCATCCGCTGCCGTCCCAGCAGGTCGATGACCACCGTCAGCCCGCCGACGAACTCCAGCGTCTTCCCGATCCGCCCCCACCACAGCACGGCGATACCGAACATGCGCAGCTGCGCCGTGTCGTGACCGGCGAACCATTCGCGCCACGCGTGCAGCAGATCCCACATCCCAGCCCCCCAATGGTCGCTGCGATCTTCGCAGCCGAGTCAACTCCCGCGGCGCCGCACATCGGTCGAACGACCGATGCCGAGCCGGGCCCGCCCGCCTACCTTCCCCGGCACCGTCGTCGATCGGGAGGAGAGGCAGTGGACACGCTGGCGGTGGTGACCGGTGCGGCCGGAGGGCTCGGGGCCGGCTTCGCGGACCGCTTGGCCCGCATGGGGGCGACCGTCGTCCGCGCTGACCTGCGGTTCGACGGCGCCGACAAGGACCGGGTGCACCTCGACGTGACCGACCCGGTGTCGTGGGAGCGGCTGCGCGACCACGTGCACGAGCACTTCGGGACGGTCGGCGTGCTGGTGAACAACGCGGGCGTCAGCGCGCGCGACGACTTGCTCTCCACCTCCGACGACGACTTCGCCCGCGTGCTGGCCGTGAACGCGTTCGGCCCGTGGCGCGGCATCAAGACCTTCGCCGACGACCTCGCCGCCACCCGGGGCGCGGTCGTGAACGTGGGCTCCATCTACGGCGTCACCACGCCGCCCGGGGGCGAGGGGACCGTGCCGTCGTCCGTGGCCTACCAGATGAGCAAGGCGGCGGTGCACCAGCTGACCAAGATCGCCGCCGTGGAGCTCGCGCCGCGGGGGATCCGCGTGAACGCGGTGCTGCCCGGGGTGTTCCGCACGGCGCTGCTCGAACACCTGCCGCCCGACGCGTTGCGCGCCCGCGTCGACGGTGCCCCGATGGCGCGTGCGGGTGAGATCGGCGAGCTCGCCGACGTGCTCGCCTTCCTCGCCGGCCCGGAGTCCTCGTTCGTCACGGGCGCGCTGGTGCCCGTCGACGGCGGGTACCTGGCGGCGTCCTGACCCTTCCCGAGGAGGAACCATGACCGTGCACCCCGCGCACGCCGCCACCGAGGCGGACGCCCCGAGACTCCAGCTGAGGGCCGTCGTCTCGAGCAGCATCGGCAATCTTCTGGAGCAGTACGACAACCTCGTCTACGCGTACTCGGCCGTCTACCTGTCCGCGCAGTTCTTCGCCGGCGACTCGTTCTCGTCGCTGCTCTCGACGTTCGCTGTGTTCGCGGTCGGCTTCCTGGCCCGCCCGGTGGGCACGGTGGTGTTCGGCCACATCGGCGACAAGGTCGGCCGCCGGCCCGCGCTGATCCTGAGCGTGATCCTCATGGGCGCCGCGACCGTGCTGGTCGGCCTGCTGCCCGGCTACGCGACGATCGGCCTCGCCGCCCCGATCCTGCTGGTGGTCCTGCGGCTGTTCCAGGGCTTCGCGGTGGCGGGCGAGTGGGCGGGGTCGGCGACGATGCTCGTCGAGTACGCCCCGCCGAAGGCCCGCGGCCGCTACGGCAGCCTCAACCAGGTCAGCACCGCCGCCGGGTTCCTCGTGGCCGCCGGGGTCGTCGCGCTCAACTCGCTGTTCTGGACCGAGCAGAGCATGAAGGACTTCGGCTGGCGCATCCCGTTCCTGGTCGGCGCGCTGACGGCCGTCGTGGCGCTCGTGCTGCGCTTCGGCCTCGAAGACACGCCGCTCTACCGCGCGGAGAAGGCCGCGGGGGAGGTGAGCGCGAGCCCGCTGCGGCTGGCCTTGCGCACGCAGAAGTCCGCCATGGCGCTGGGGTTCTTCTTCACCGTGAGCTGGACCGTCGCCTACTTCTTCTTCCTCACCTACCTGCCGACGCACCTGAAAACGCAGGTGAAGCTCGACTCCGGCACTGTCGAGGCGTCGAACCTCGTCGCACTCGTGGTGCTGACCGTCGCCATTTACTTCTTCGGTGTGCTGTCCGACCGGATCGGGCGCAAACCGTTGCTGCTCATCGGGTCGGGCGGGTTCATCGTGCTGACGTTCCCGGTGATGTGGCTGTTCCAGACCGGCAGCACGGCCGGCGCCTACCTCGGCCAGATCCTCATCGCGCTCGTCCTCGCCGCGTTCTCCGGGCCCGGGCCCGCGGCGCTGGCCGAGCTGTTCCCCACCAACGTCCGCTACTCGGCGCTGGGCATCGGCTACAACTTCTCCGTCATGGCCTTCGGCGGCACCGCCGGCTTCATCGCCACGGCGCTGATCGACGCCACGGGGGACGCCCTCGTGGTGGCCGCGCTGCCGACCGCCGCGGCGATCATCACCTTCGTGGCCGTCTGCCGGATGCCCGAGACCTACCGGACCGAGCTGAAATGAGCACCGCCATGACCACCCCGCGCCTGATCGTCGTGCAGGGCAGCTACCGCCAGATGGGCGAGCAGCTCGGCGCGCAGACCGCCGAGCTCATCGAACGCAGCCTCGCCACCTACCTCGGCCGCTTCCACGACGACGCCGGCCTGTCGGACGCCGACATCGACCGCTGGGGCCGGATCTATCTCGACGTCGCCGAGTCCTACGTCCCCGAGATCGCCGCGATGCTCCACGGCATGGCCGACGGTTCCGGCCACCCGGCGCACCGCCTCGCTGCCCTCAACGCGCGCACCGAAATGCTCTACGGCACCGGCTACCGCGACGAAGGCTGTACGTCGGTGTCCGTGCTCCCGCGCTACACCGCCGACGGCCACACGCTGCTCGCGCAGAACTGGGACTGGCACCCGGAGCAGGCCGAGGTCACGTTCCTGCTGGCCACGCGCGACGAGTCCGGGTTCTCGGTGCTGTCGCTGACCGAGGCTGGCATGTTCGCCAAGAGCGGGCTCAACTCGGCGGGCCTGGGCGTGTGCGCGAACCTGCTGATCTCCGACCTCGACCACGGCGGGCGTGGCGTGCCGTACCACTACCTGCTGCGCGGGGTGCTGCAGTCGCCGACGATGTCCGTGGCGCACAAACGGTTGCTGCCCGTCGAGCGCATTTCCTCGGGCAACGTGCTGCTCGCCGACGCGGACGGCGAGTCCATCGATTTCGAGCTCGCGCCCGGCGTCTTCGGCACCCTCCTGCCTGAGCAAGGGTTGATCACGCACTCCAACCACTTCCAGGCGAGCCTTCCGTTGCAGGACAAGAAAGCCGCCACGAGCGCGTTGACGCAGCTGCGCCCGGCCCGGGCCCGCCACCTGCTGGAGCCCGCGCTGGACGAGCGGCGCGTGCGGGTGGCCGACGTCGTGGCGACGCTGCGCGACGAGTGGTCGTTCCCGGACGGCATCTGCCGCCACCCCGACCCGGACGTGCCCGCGTCCGAGAAGTTCTGCACGGTGTACTCGCTGGTCATGGACCTGACCGATCGCGTGCTGTGGATCGCGCCCGGCCCGCCGAGCCGGCACGCCTACACCCGCTGGGACCTCGACCGGCTCTTCGACGGGAACCCTGCCGATCTCCCTGTCCGCACCGAGTTCGAGCCCGAGGAGGCCGTCGTCGCATGAGCCCGACCGTCTGCTTGACGTTCGACTTCGATGCCATCTCCCTGTGGATCGCGCGCGGTCAGGTGACGCCCGGGCCGGTGTCGCGCGGGGAGTTCGGCGCGTACGCGATCGGCCGCATCCTGGATCTGCTGCACCGCCACTCGGTGCCGTCGACGTTCTTCATTCCCGGGCATACTCTGGAGACGTATCCGGCGCAGTGCTCGGCGATCGCCGAGGCGGGGCACGAGATCGCGTTGCACGGCTACGCGCACGAACCGGTGTCCACTTTGGATCGTGCGGCCGAGCTGGCCGTGAACCGGCGCTCGGCGGCGTTGATCGAGAAGCTCACGGGCGCGCCGCCCGCCGGGCACCGGACGCCGAGCTGGGACTTCACCGACAACACGATCGAGATCCTCGGTGAGCTCGGCGTGGAGTACGACTCTTCCTTGATGGGCACGGATTTCGAACCGTACTTCGCGCGCTCGGGGGACGTCTGCGACCCCGGCGGTCCCTATCGGTTCGGGGCCGCTTCGTCCCTCGTCGAGCTGCCCGTGTCGTGGACGCTCGACGACTACCCGCACCTGGAGTACCTGCGCCTGCCGCAGGGTGTGATGCCGGGGCTGCAGGACGCCGACGCGATGTTCGAGCGGTTCCTGCGAGACGTGCGCTACATGACGGAGACTGTGCCCGGTGGCGTGACCACGGTGACGCTGCACCCGCAGGTCGTCGGGCGTGGTGCGCGGATGGCGGCGCTGGAGCGGTTCGTCGTCGGCTGCCGGGAGTTCGGCGTGGGGTTCGAGCGCTGCGTGGACGTCGCACGGCGGTTCCGGCCGGTCCTCGAAGGACGGTGACCCGTGCCGAAATCGGTGCTACTGCTGGGTTCTCGCGGTGGGCTCGGCCGGGCCATCGGCTCGCGGCTGACCACGGACGGGTGGACGGTCGTCGGCGCGGACCTGCCTGAGCTGGATCTCGCGCGACGGGGTGTCGCTTCGGCGGTGGCTCGGCTGCAGGAGTCGCACGGCGGGTTCGACGCGCTCGTGCACGCGGCGGGGCTGTATCCGGCCGCGCCCGTGTCGAACGGCGACGAGGAGCTGTTCGACCGGGTACTGACGGTGAACGCGCGCTCGGCGTTCGCGGCGGGTGCCCAGTTCGTGCGGGGCTGCGTGGCCGCGGGCCGGCCCGGGGCGATGGTGTTCGTCAGCAGTGGCGCGGCGACGCGGGCGCGGCCGGGCACCGCCGTGTACGCCGCGTCGAAGGCCGCTTTGGACGCGCTGGTGCGGGCTTTCGCGCTGGAACACGGGCGCGACGGCATCCGCTGCAACGCCGTCGCGCCCGGGTTCATCGACGTCGGCTCGCGGGTGAATCCCGTGCCGCGCTCCTACGTCGAGGGCGTCGAGGCGGCCAGTGTGAGCGGGCGGCTGGGCCGTCCCGGCGAGATCGCGGCGGCCGTCGCGTGGCTGCTGGGCGAGGACGCGTCGTGGGTCAACGGGCGTTCGGTGCCCGTGGACGGCGGGGACGGCATCGGGTCGGTGACCGCTCCTTCGTGGCTCAGCTGAGCAGCGCCGGGGCGAGGCGGCGGTGGGTGCCGCCTTCGATGCGGTAGACGAGGTGGGGGTGGCCGCGGGTCGGGTCGCCGGTGTCGTCGGGGTAGCTGAGGCCGCGCTGGCCGCGGCCGAGGAACTGGTGCGCGCCGGTGACGCCGAACGACGCCACCGACCGCAGCTGCCGCCGCACCGCGGCGAAGTCCCACGGCCGGCTGACCTGGCTCCACACCTGGGCCAGCACGTTGACCATGTCGAAGTGCACCGCCGCGGCGCCCAGGCCGGGTTCGCCGCCGTAGGCCGCGCGGTAGCGCTGTTCGAAAGCGTGGCAGGCGGGGCTGTCGACGTTGCCGATGACCGTCGACCACAGCAGCCCGTCGGACAGCGAGCGGAACCGGTCTGTGAAGCCGGGGGAGGCGGGCGACCAGGCGACGTGGACCAGCGTGCGGTCCCGCAGGGGTTCGGCGGCGGTGAGGAACGCACGCAGCGTCGGCTCCGGGAAGCTCGACAACGAGACGGCGTCGGCTTTCGCGTGTGCCAGCTGTCGCACGACCGCGCTGAAATCGCGGGTGTGGTCGGGCACCGGCTCGGCGAACACCAGCTCCCAGCCTGCCGCGGCCGCGTGGCGCTCGACCTGCTCCGGGATCGACACGTCGAACGTGCTTTCACGCGGCAGCACGGCCAGCCGGCGGCGCCGCCCGTGGCCGAGGTGGGGGAGCGTGCGCAGAAGCCCTGGCACGTATGCGGATTCGGTGGAACAGACCTGGAACACGGCGCCGAGGCCGCGCGGATCGGCGTGCACGTCGTCGGACAACGCGGGCCCGGTCATGCTGTGCAACACGGGAGCCCCGGCCGCGGCGGCCGTCGCGATGGCTTTGCGCGCGTAGCTCAGCGGAAAGTTGCCGAACACGACGGCGTCCACGCCGCGCGCCGTCAGCTCCTCGACGGCGTCCAGCAGGCCTTCCGGCGTCGCCCCGAGCGCGACGTGCTCCACCTGCCGCCCCGCGATGCCGCCCCGCGCGTTCAATTCGGTGACGGCCAGCTTGTCGCCGCGGCGCATCGCCACGACCTCGGGTCCGGCGCCCGCCGCGTAGACCGCGCCGATGAGCGCGGGGCGGGGTTTGGTGGTGCGTGGTCTTGCCGGGAGGCTTGTTCGCAGGAGGGACAGCAGCGTCGCCGGCAGCACCAGCTCCACCGCGGGCAACGGTGCCGCGTACGCGTCGTGCTCGGCCAGCAGCGTCGCCACGGTGACGCGGGAGTTCGTGCCGGTCTTGGTGAAGATGTGCTCGAGGTGCGTCGCCACGGTCCGCCGTGCGCACTGGAGCGCCTTGGCGATCTCCTGGTTCGCCAGCCCACCGGCGACGCCCGTGGCCACCTGCAGTTCGCGCACGGTCAGCCCGAACGGCGCGGTGGTATCGACCACGTCCAGCCGCGCCAGCCGCTCGTCGCCGTCGGTGACGTCCACGGTCACCCGGCGCACCACGTTGTCCGCGACGTCGAGGTACTGGACCACCTGCCCGCGCAACGAGCGCACGGCCCGCTCGGCCACGGTGACCAGGTCGCGCCGCCTCCGGAAGAACGCCTGGTCACTGCCCGTTCCGGTCCCGGCCTCCGGCTGCAGCCACCGCCGCGCCGTGATTTCATGCTCCCGTGTCACCACCAGCCGTCTCCCTTCACCGGGCAGAGGAGGAGTATCGCAAACGTGGGACACTTCGGCGCTGCCGTTCGCGGAGGCTGAGTCGGATGCTTCCGGACGAATCGGACGTATGTGGTGGTGGCTGCCGTGAACGCCGGGACTTCGGCGCCGAGTCGTTCCCGTCACCGCTGGTGTGGGCTGCCCGAATCGGGCAGAGTCGGCGGTATGCGTAGATTCCTGACTGTCGGCTTGCTGGCCGGCTCGCTCGCCCTGGTGGCCCTCGCCGTCCCCGCCACCGCCTCCGCGGCCGTCCCGTCTGGTTGGTGCCTCGGCCCCGGCCCGTGCACGGTGACCACTGACGGCTGGTGCCTCGGCGACACCCCCTGCAACCGCGCCCACACCCCCGACGGCTGGTGCCTCACCCCGTCCGACGACATCTGCCGGCGCTATTGACCCGGACCGTGCAATCTTCGTGGCCACCCCGCTCGGTGCCGCCTGTCGATGGTCGACATCGTGCGGGTGACGCCGTACTGAGCCAATCTGCCGCGGCCATGGGCCTGCCCGTCGCGGACCTGAGCCGATGACCGACCCCGCCTGGCTCCGGGCCCAATGGGACAAGTACGCCCCGCGGTACGACCGCAGCATCGGCTTCCTCGAACGCGTCCAGTTCGGCGGCGGCCGCGAATGGGTTTGCGCGCAGGCACGCGGCGAGGTACTGGAGGTCGCCGTCGGCACCGGACTGAACCTCGGCCGCTACCCGCCCGACGCCCGCGTGACCGGTCTCGACCTCAGCCCCGCCATGCTGGAGCTGGCGAAGCGCCGTGCCGACGGCCTCGGCCGGCCCGTCACGCTGCGGCAGGGGAACGCCGAAGCACTCCCGTTCCCCGACGAGGGCTTCGACACTGTCGTCTGCACCCTCGGTCTCTGCGGCTTCCCGGACGACCGCGCGGCTATCGCCGAGATGCACCGCGTCCTGCGCCCCGGCGGCGTGCTGTTGCTGCTCGACCACATCGGCAGCCACCACCGCCCGCTGCGCTGGGCCCAGCGCCTCCTGGAACGCGTCACCCTCCGCCAGATCGGCGACCACCAGACCCGCCGTCCCCTGCCGCTCGTCGCCGAGGCCGGCTTCGAGATCACCCGGGCCGAGCGACTCAAACTCGGAACCGTGGAACGGCTCGCGGCCCGGAAGCCGGTCTGAACACGACGGTGATCCCGGCCAACCCACGGCCGGGACCACCGATCAAGCACAAACCTCAGCAGCTGATGCTGCCCTTGCGCAACGCGTGCCCGCCGTCATTGCTGTCGTCGGACCAGTACACCGGCTTCGCGCCGCCCGAGCACTCGCTCGCGGGGGCGACGGAGAAGCCCTCGTTGTTGTAGTTCGACATCCCGCTCGGGCGCTGGTACACCGCCGTCGTCGTGAAGGAGCCCGACGACACCTGGAACGTGCGGTGCTGCCCGTCGCACGTGTCGTCGCAGACGGCCCACAGGCGGGAGGCCTGCGGTTCCCACTGGAGCTCCATCACGCCGTCCATGCCGCTGCTGAAGGACGCCACGCGGGTGAACGCGCCGGAATCCCGCAGGACGTAGCCGTAGATCATGCCCGTGCCCTCGACGCCGACGAAGAAGACGCCGCCGGTGTGGGAGCCGTAGTGGCTGGGGGAGTAGGCCGCACCCGTGGAGGAGTCCTTGAAGCCCGCCGCGGTGAGCGAGGCGTCCGGCACCCAGGTGACGCCCTCGAAGCCCGAGTTGGAGTCGACGGACGGCAGGTCCGACGTCAGGTTCCACTCCTTCGCCGCGTTCAGCGAGGTCGCCGAGCCGCTGACGTCGTAGCGCAGCACCGAAAGGCGGCTGGTGCCGGACTTGTCGTCGTCGCGCTCGGTGGCCACGAACACGCCGCCCGAAGAGCCCGAGCCGGTGACCGTGACCCCCTCGTCGTCGGGTGTCCCGGAGCCGTTCGGGAAGTGCAGCTTCTTGCCCGAGGACCAGCCGGACCCGGTGTCCGGTTTCCACCCGCCCGAGCCGTTGGACACCAAGCGCCACAGCTTCCCGGAGTTCTGGGCCGCCCACAGCACGCTGCCCTCTTGGTACAGACCGGAAAGGTCTTCGCCGAAGACGTTGGACGCGTCGGCCGTGGACACCGAACCGCTGCCCGGCCAGGCGACCGGCGACGTGCCCTGGCCCGAGCCGCCGCAGGCGTTCGGCCCGCCCAGCGTCAGCGCGGACGCCTGGCGGAACGAGCCCGTGCCGTCGGGGCAGCGCGACCACGACGGGTCGGAGTGGTCGCCCCAGCTGAAGCTGTCGACGAGCGTGCTGCCGTTCGCGAGGTACAGGCGTGCCTCGTCCTCGGAGCCGAGGCCGAACTCGTCGTGCACGTCGAACGCGCGGAACGCGCCCGGCGCCAGCGTCGTGCCCGAGGCGATCTTGTACTTCGAGCCGTTGTCGTCGTCCTTGAGGATCCACCCCGAGACGTCGACGGTCGCGGTGCCCTTGTTGTAGAGCTCGATCGAGTCGTTGACGTCGCCGGTCGTCACCACCTCGTTGATCCGGACATCGTCGGCGGGCGCCGCACTGGCCGCGGGCGCGGTGAGCGCACCGAGGACCAGCACGGGGCCGGCGACGGCGAGGAGGGGACGACGGAGGCTGCGGTGCCACCGGCGAACGCGTGAATCGGTCACGGAATCCGTCCTGAGGTCGGGGAACAGGGCCACCCGACAGTTCCGACCCGGGCCGAACACGCGCCCTCCCGCGGATGATCACGGTGTGAACGCTGGACGAACGCGCGAACTCGGTGGCTCGTCGTTCCACGGTGTGGTTACCTCGGCGCGTGAACGTGCTCCGTCTGGTCCGCTCGGTACGCCCGGGTGAGGTATTCCCCACCGGTGGCATTCGGACGCGCCGCGAGTACCTCGACTTCGAGATCGACGGCGCCCGGCTCGGTGAGTCGCTGCGTTCTCTCGGCGACGACGTCATCGCGGTCGCGCCCGCCGATCTCGGCGCCGACGCGCTGCCCGACGGTCGCGTGCCGCTCTTCGTCTGCCCGGAATGCGGTGATCTCGGCTGCGGCGGCGTGACGGTGGTCCTCGAACGGACCGCCGACGAGGTCGTGTGGCGCGACTTCGGCTGGCAGACGGACTACGACCCCGAGGTGTTCCGCGAGCGCTACGCCGGGCTGGGGCCGTTTCGCTTCTCGCGTGCGCAGTACGACGCGGTGCTTTCCTGACGTTTCGGGGAAACGCCGAAGGGACCCCGGGGTTCCGGGATCCCTTGGTGACGCTGTTGTCTGTCGCTGTCTGTGCTTGTGGCGGTGTGCTCGCCGCGTCAGCCGGCGAGGCGGATCGAGGCGACCTGGCGGTCGAAGCCGATCTTCTCGAGGTCGGGCGCGTCGCCCGTGATCAGCATCGACTTGCCGGTGCAGCCGGCGCCGGTCCAGATCTTGTACGTGCCGTCGGCGTCGATGGAGCGGACGAGGTCGGGGTCGCGGACCTCGTTGCAGCCCTTGTCACTGGCGACCTGGGAGCCGTCGGGCTCGGAGAAGTTCTTGCCGCTGTCGAGGAGGGCGAAAGTGGAGGTGAGGTTGGCGTTGTCGGCGCCCCCGTTGTTCCCGCCGTTGCCGCCCCCGTTGTTGTTGCCGCCGTTGTCGTCGCCGGCCAGCTTCACCGACACGGTCTTGTTGTCGAAGCCGAGCTTCGCGAGGTTGCTCACGTTGCCGGTGACCGCGATCGACTTGCCGGTGCAGTTCGCGCCGCTCCAGAGCTTCAGCGTGCCGGTCGTGGTCAGCGACGAGGTGACCTTCGGGCGGGCCAGCGTCTGGCAGCCCTTGCCGGAGATGCCCTGGGAGGCGCCGTTGTCGGAGAACGCGGCGTCGTCGAAGAGGATCGCGCTGGTCGCGGTCAGCGCGGCAGCCGGCGCGGCCGCGGCGGCACGCAGGTTGTCGGCCCCCGCCGGCGCGGTCGTCGCGCTGTCGCTGCCCGCGCCGCACGCGGACAGCACCGCGGCACCCGCCGCGACGAAAGCGGCCAGGAACATCGCCTGCTTGCGGAACATGAGAACACTCCCCGTTGTCCTTGTCACCCGGTTCGTCCGGGCGACTCGACGAGGACACGGCTGCCGGATCCCGTGCGGTTCACCGGTTCCGCAAGTTTTTTCATTGGCCCGTCACCTTCCACGGCTCGCAGGCGATCCTGTCCGCCGAGGTGTCGCAGCGCCAGATCGCCGAACTCGCCGCCGCCCTCCGCCGCGGCCTCGCCGACTGATTCCTGAAAGGAAACCCATGACCCCGATCGAACTGTTCACCTCCTTCCTGCACCTCCGCGACGACGACACCCCGGCCACGCTCACCCCGGGCACCGCGGCGATCGTCGCGTGTGGACGGTGGCACCGCCTCGAACTCGACGCCCCCGGCGACCTCCTGTCGGTCACCGTCCCGCGCGGGACGCGGATCGAACCCCGCGCCGCATAGGGCTTTCCAAGCTGGGCATGAGCTGGGTCGCCGAAGTGTTCGACGATCACGGCGAGCTGCTTGCCTGGGGCCCCTCCGGCCGCGGTCGAGCGCGAAGAGCCTTTCAGTGCCTTTCCGGGCCTCGAGGACATCACCATCCCGGCGGCCGGAGGGCTCACCCTCGACCAGCTGAAGAAGGCCTGGCACTGTGCGGCTGGGCCGGTGCCGGCCGACCCCGATCGGCGGGACTCAAGGCGTTTTCGCGCGGCCGGGGCCGTCGCCTGGCACGATGCCCGAACAGTGCGAAGGGGAGTACATGACGTATCCGCAGTATCCCGGGCAGCAGTTTCCGGCCGGGCCGGCCCACCACACTCCGGCCCACCACACTCCGGCCCACCAAATTCCGGCCGACGGGACCGCGGTGGCAGCCGCGGTCCTGGCGATCGTCTGCGGCATCGCGGCGTTCATCGGGGCGATGTGCGGGATCATCGCCATCGTCCACGAGGAGATCGTCTCGGGCGGGGCGACCGTCGTGCTCAATCTGGGCGTGACGGGGTTCCTGCTGGCCGGCGCGGTCGGGGCCCTGCGGAGCCGGCCGGCCGCGAGGATGTGCTTGATCGTCGGCAGCGCGCTGGCCATCGTGGAGCTGTTCGCGGCGACGGTCCTGCCGGAGGTCGACGTGTACCTGCTGCGCATGGCCGGCCCGGACACCCTGCGGGCGTTCGCCTTGCGGGGACTGCCCTGGCTGGCCGTGACGATCGGAATCCTCGTGCTCGCCGTCTCGCTGCGCCGCGGTGTGCGGCCGGTGCCACGATGGTGACCACGGTCGGCACCAGGTCGGCCGAGAGGAGCCGGCGATGCCCGTGACCGACCGCCCGCCGACGGGGCTGCTGAGGTGGTTCCTTCGCGCGCCGATCCCGTGGCACCGCCGGGGCTTCGGGAGGATCTTCGGGCACCGGCTGCTCTACCTCGTCCACCGCGGGCGCAAGTCGGGCGCGCCCCGCGAGGTGGTGGTCGAGGTGGTGCGGCACCGGCCGGACGTGCCGGAGCTGGTGGTGATCGCAGCGTGGGGCGGGGTGCCGCAGTGGTACCGCAACCTCCGCGCCGCGCCGGCGATCGAGGTGAGGTGCGGCGCCTACCTGTGGCGGCAGCCGCGCCGGCGCTTCCTCGACGGCGACGAGCTGGACGAGGTCCTGCGCGAGTACCGGCGCGCACATCCCCGGGCGTGGGCGAAGATCGGTCCCCGGCTGGGGTTTCCGGCCCACCCGGCGGATCCCTTGTGGACGGGGGCCGTGGAACGGGTGCACGGCGTGGCGTTCCTGCCGGCGTCACACTGAGGCCGCCGTCACGGCCTTCGACGCCGCGACAGGAACTCCCGACGAGGTGATCTTCGTTCGACCGGGAGAGGCGCGTGATTTCGAGAGTGTTGCCGTCCACGGTAAGTTTCACGGAACGGGCCGGCCGGTTCTTCACCCACATCTCGACGTCGCGTCGGCCGAGGCTGGCGCGCGGCTGATCGAGTTCGCGGGCGCGCAGCCGGTGCTGCGGGCCAACGGCCGGTCGCTGCTCGGCCAGACGCTCGACGACCAGCCCGAGTCGGCCGACGCGCCGCCGCAGGCCGAGGGGTACCGGACGATCGGGCAGTTCTACGCCGCCGTGCGGGCGGGGCTGAAAGAACTGCGCGAGGAGCTGGGGGAGGAGGCCGTGTTCTCCGGCGACCGGAAGCGCCAGATCGGCGAGATGCATCTCCGCAGCGGGGGCGGCAGCGTGATTACGGTGCACGGCCTGGGTTCCGCGCTGGCCGCGCTCTCGGAGATCGTGGAGCAGGGCGAAGGTGCCGCGCGCACGCAGGTGTGGGACGGCGACCGCGACGTCTTCCACCCTGAACGCGACGAGGTCGCCCACTTCTACCGCTTCCAGGAGCTCAAGAACGGTCGCCGCTACGCCGGGGGCGACACCCCGCGCAGCGGTCCGACGGGCGAGGAGATCAAGGTCGACCTCGACGGTGTGCTGCCCATGCGCCGCAACCCCAGCACGGCCGACTTCCCCGAGGACAGCCCGATCCGCCGGGCGCAGGTGGAGTTCGACAACACCTACTGCATGTTGCTCTACCTGGTGGAAGACGCGTTCACGGGCAACCCGGGCGGGCTGGGCGCGACCGTCGGCGTGATGTTCCGGCTGAAGGCGCAGGCGCAGGCGCTCATGAAGATGCCCTCAGGCGACGGGAAAACGACGGCGGGGCCGACGTTCGAGTACGTGCCGCCGGAGCAGCGGTCGTAAGGCGGACGGCGTGAGTGCCGGCGGCGAATCGGCACTCACGCGGCCCTACAACGCCTTCCGCGCGTCGCCGATGGATTCGTCCAGAATGGACAGTCCGAGCGAGAGCTCCTCCTCGGTCGCCGTCAGCGGCGGCGCGATCCGGAAGACGCCGCCCATGCCCGGCAGCTGCACGATGTTCATGTGCAGCCCCAGTTCCAGGCAGCGCCGCGTGACAAGCGCGCCCAGCGCGTCGGAGCTTTCCTTGGTGGCGCGATCCACCACGAGCTCCAGCCCCGCCAGCAGCCCACGGCCGCGGATGTCGCCGACGACCTCGTGGCGCTCGGCGATCTCCTCGAGCCCGCTTCGGAGGAACGCGCCGAGCGTGCGGGCGCGTTCGTCGAGCCGGTCGCGCATCAGCACGTCGAGCACGGTGTTGCCGACGGCCGCCGGCAGCGGGTCCGAGACGTGCGTGGTGAAGAACAGGAACCCGCGCTCGTGGGCCTCCTGCTCGATCTCCGCGCTGGTCAGCACGGCCGCGAGCGGCAGGCCGGCGCCGAGCGTCTTGGACACCGTCAGGATGTCGGGCACCACACCGTCGCGCTCGAAGGCGTACCACGTTCCGGTGCGGCACAGGCCGGTCTGCGCCTCGTCGAGGATCAGCAGCATCCCGCGTTCGCGGCACTTTTCGCGCAGCGCGGCGAAATACCCCGGCGGCGGCTCGATGATCCCGCCGGAGCTGAGGATCGGTTCCACGAGGCAGGCGGCGAGACTCCCGACGGACTGTGCGTCGACCAGGTCGAACGAGAAGTCGAGCTGCCGGCGCCAATCGAGCGTGCCGTCGGTGTGCGTGAAGTCGGGGCGGTAGGTGTTGGGTGCGGGTATGGCGAAGTTGCCGGGCGTCGCGGGGCCGTAGCCCTTGCGACCGGCGCTGTAGGTCGCGGACGCGGCGGCCTGTGTCATGCCGTGCCACGAACGCGCGAACGACACGATCTCGTGCCGGCCCGTGACGAGTTTGGCCATGCGGATCGCGGCCGCGTTGGACTCGGCGCCGGTGGTCAGCAGCAGTGCCTTCTCGAGCGGCGCCGGCAGCGTCTCGGCCAGCCGCCGGGCCAGGTCGACGACGGGGCGGCTCAGCATGCCGCTGAACAGGTGGTCGAGCGTGCCGATCTGGCGGCGCACGGTCTCGACTATCTCGGGGTGCGAGTGGCCGAGGATCGCGCTCATCTGTCCGGAGGTGAAGTCGAGGATCTTGCGGCCGTCGGCGGTGTAGAGGAAGCTCCCGACGGCGCGTTCGATGATCTCGCGGGTGAACGCGCCGCCGTAGCGCACGAGGTGGGCTTCGGCGTCGGTCCAGAACGTGTCGGCGGACAACGGGACAGTGGTCGGAGCAGCCATGTCCCCGACGGTAAGTCCGCGCCGAGCGACACGTCCAGCTCACAATTCCGGACGTTCTGTTCGGCTGAGCCGCACAACGACCGTGCACACTAAAGCAGTGCTGAACCCGTGGCGCCTGCGCTTGCTGAGCCGGCTCGACACCCTGGGCACCATCCGCGCGGTGGCGAGCGCGTCGAACCTGAGCGCGTCGAGCGTGTCGCAGCAGCTCGCCGTGCTGGAGACCGAGACCCGCACCAAGCTGCTGGAACGCACCGGCCGGCACGTCCGCCTCACCCCGGCCGGGCTGATTCTCGCGCGCCGCGCCCGGGCGATCCTCGATCACATGGACACGGTCGAGGCGGAGCTGCGCGGCCTCGGCGACGAACCCGCCGGTCTGGTGCGGCTGGGCGCGTTCCAGAGCGCCGTCCACACCCTCGCCGTGCCCGCCGTGACCCGGTTGGCCGCGGCGCACCCGGACCTGCAGGTCGAGGTGCTGCAGCTGGAACCCCACGAGAGCATGCCCGCCCTGCGCGTGGGCGACGCCGACCTCATCATCACGACCACGGACTTCGTCGAGCAGCCGCTGGACCCCGACGTGGACCTCGTGCCGCTCGCGACCGACCCGATCGTGCTGGTCATGCCCCCGGACCACCCCGCGACCCGCCGCGGCGCCGTCGACCTGGCGGCCTTCGCGGACGAAGCGTGGTCGCTGGACCTGCCGCAGTCCTACATGGCCAACCTGACGCTGCGCCTGTGCCGGCAGTCGGGCTTCGAACCGCGCGCGGTGTGCCGCTTCAGCAACTACATGCTGGCCCTGCAGCACGTCGAGGCCGGCTTGTCGATCACTCTGCTCCCCGGCCTGGCCGTCGATCCCCGCTACCGCGTGACGACGCGCGAGCTCGCATCGCCGGTGACGCGGACGATCACCGCCGCCGTCCGCCGGGGCTCACCGCAGCGCGCGGCGGTGCAGGTGGTGCTGGACGCGGTGCGGAGGACTCCGCCGGTTTCGGCGGGTGCGCCGGGTGAGGATGTGTGACGCTGGGTCAGCAGGCGCACCCACGAGGAAGGCCACGGATCGTGAACCAGCTCGGGAAAGCCGCCCTCGCGGGGGCCGTCGTTCTGCTCGCCACGGCCTGCGGCGCCCAGCCCGGCACCCGCGGCACTTCGACCACGACGTCCGAAACCGCGGCGTCCGGGACGAAGACCTCCGAATCGGCGACTTCCGAGACCACGACGTCCGCCAAGATCACCGTCCCCGACGTGTCCGGCATGAACCACCAGGACGCCCAGGACAAGATGCAGGCTGCCGGTCTCTACAACTTGCGCGAAGTGGACTCCTCCGGCCGGCACCGCGCCATGATCCTGGACCGCGACTGGTGCCAGACGGGTCAGGACCCCAAGCCCGGCACCGGGGTCTCCGCCGGCACGGTGATCACCCTCTACGCCGACAAGTGCTGAACGCGGCCGTCGGCGCGGCTGCCCGGGACCCGCGCGCCCGTTCCCTCCCCGGGCGGGCGCGCGGGAGTCGTTGCCCCGAAGGGCTCAGTGGCTCGCGTTGAACTCGAGCACCTCGTCGAGGCGGGTCGACCACGCCGGGGACGTGCGGCGGAGGCCGACGACGAACGGCGCCGGTCGCCGGGTCCGGCGCGGCGGCAAAACGCCCGATTTGGCGCGCCACCACCGGTTCACCGCGCCTCGGTGGTCGCTCATGCCGTTCAGCCCCTCTCATCCGGACATGATCCACTCTGACAGCGCGGGCGTGATGCCGCACCTGTCTCGGTGGTGGGCCGGGAGGTCCGGGAACCAGGTGTGCACGACGGTCACAATCTCGTCGACAATCTTGTCAACAGGGCGCTCGCCCGCCGTCGGTGTTGATCACCACGCCGGTCACCACGCGTGCGGCGACCGGGTCGGCGAGGTAACACGAACGCCCCCGCGTGGTCTTCCGGCGCGGCGGTGGTCTTGAGCAGCGTGCCGGCCGCGATGCGTTCGGAACGGCCCGCGCGGCGCTCCACAGTGGACTCCGCGCCACCGAGTGCGGTGAGGCCCGAGAAGCGCGTGCCCGAGGTGCCGCCCGGCGCGACGCCGTTGACGCGCACGGCCGGTGCCAGGTCCACCGACAGGTGCTGCACGACCCCGCGCAGCGCCCACTTCGAGCTGCCGTAGAGCACTCCGCCGCCGACGGGGTGGAACGCGGACTTCGACAACGTCAGCGTCACGGACCCGCGCGCGTCGCGCAGCGCGGTCCAGGCCGCGTTCACGGCCACGCGCCCAGCACGTTGGTCCGCCACGTCTCCTCGGCCGCGGCGACGAGATCCGCGACCGGCAGCTCGCGAACCGACGCGTAGTGGTCGAACACGCCGACGCAGCACGTCAGCTGGTCGACGCGGCCAGCGGTGCGCACCGCCGACGCGAGCACCTCGGGTGACGTCGCGTCGCCTTCGACCACGGTCAGCGGCAGCGACCCGGCGTCGGCCCGCAGTGCGGCGGCGTGCTCGGCCGAGCGCTCAACCACGGTGACGGTGGCGCCTTCGCGCAGGTAGGCCAGGGTGGCGGCCCGGCCGATGCCGGAGCCGCCACCGCTGACGAGGATGCTCAGCCCGCGCAGGCTCACGGCGCGGGCCGCCGTTCCAGCAGCGCGGAGATCAGCTCCGGTTCCTGGAAGCTGAGGCAGTCGAGCGCCACCGCGTCCAGCTGCACCCGCGAACCCCGGCGCGGAGACCAGATGTCCAGGCGCATCCCGTTGCGTGCCTGCACTTTGCGGACCACGACGTCGACGAACTCGTTCGCGATCACGATAGGTCACCGACGACAAGTACCAGAGCTACCAGTGCAACACGGTGACCAACGCCAACTGGGCGGACGGGTTCGACACCTCGCTAATGCAGCACGACAAGATCGGCGTGACCGCGGCGCTCCCGTACCCGCGGCCGCCGGCCACGGTGTCGCGCACGAAGTGACCCCGCTGGGGGCCGGGCGATCCCGGCCCCCACTCGGCTCACCGGGCTTCGAGCAGCTTCGCCACCTCGTCCTTTCCGGACACCACGGTGCTCGTCAGGGTGCCGACCTCGCCGACGGTGATCGCGACCCGGTCGCCGGCGGCGAGAGTGAACGGCAGGTCCGGCACCAGCGCGGTGCCGGTGGCGAGCACCACGCCGTCGGGGAACACGTCGGCGCGGAAGAGGTACCCCACCAGCTCGTCGAACGTGCGGCGCAGCAACGAGGTGCTGGTGGCGCCGGACCACACGAGGGCGCCGGCGCGGTGGATCTCCAACTCGATCGGGAGGTTCGTCGCGTCGGTCACCTCCCAGGCGGGCCGGATTCCGGGGCCGACGGCGCAGCCGCCCAGGTAGATCTTGGCCTGGGGGAGGTAGAGCGGGTTGACGCCTTCGATGCTGCGCGAGCTCATGTCGTTGACGACTGTGTACCCGACGACCTCGGCGCGGGAGTTGACGACGAGCCCGAGCTCCGGCTCCGGCACGTCGATGCCGGAGTCGGTGCGGATGGCCACGGACTCGCCGTCGCCGGTCACGCGCCAGGCGGCGGACTTGAAGAACAGCTCGGGCCGCGGGGCCTCGTACACGAGGTCGTAGACGTCGGCGGCGCGCTCGCTTTCGGTGATCCGCGCTTCGCGCGAGCGCTGGTAGGTCACGCCCGCCGCCCAGACCTCGGTGCGCCGGTCGACGGGCGGCAGGAACCGGACGCCGGCGGCGTCGTGCGCCGGGCCGTTCGCGCCGGCGCACAGGTCCCGCAGCTCGGGCAGCGGCAGGGTGAGCAGCTCGCCGATGGACGTCACCGGCAGCTCGAGGACGGTGTCCGCGGTGCGGACGCCGACGGCCGGGTGGGTTCCGCCCGGGTAAAGAAAACGAACGATGAGCACGGCTGACCTCGATCCTCGTGGGGATTCTGCGGCCCGTTCCGGGGCCGAGGGGGAACCTAGACACGGCAGCGGGTCCGGCGCAAGATGTCCGAAGTGGACCGTGTGGTCACGGGCCGGGTCGCGGTGCTGACGCTTGACCCGCGGTGGCTGTGCCGGCCGGACGTCCGCGCCGGCCTACGCGCCGTCGCCGCCGCGGGCCTGACGTTCGACCTGCTGATCCGGCCGGTCCAGTTCGCCGCGGCGCTCGAGACCGTGCGGGCCTTGCCGGAGCTGACCTTCGTGCTCGACCACCTGGGCAAGCCGCCGATCGCGTCGGGGGAGGTGGAGCCGTGGGCTTCTCGCTTGCGTTCGCTGGCGAGTGAGCCCAACGTCGTGGCCAAACTCTCGGGTCTGGTCACGGAAGCCTCGTGGCCACAGTGGACAGTCGCGGACTTGCGTCCCTACGCCGACGTCGCACTGGCCTCGTTCGGCCCGTCGCGGCTGGTGTTCGGCTCCGAACTGGCCGGTGTGCTTGCTCGCGGGCACCTACGGCCAGGTCCATTCCGCCGCCGACGTCCTCACCGCGCACCTGACGGCGGCCGAACGCTCTTTTGTGTTCGGTGGCACGGCGGAGCGGGTCGACGGCCTGTCGCGTGTTGCACAATCACCGCCATGACCTCCCCGGACGAGGGCTACCTTCTCGACAACGCCCAACCGGAAGCGGGCTCGCGCTTCGACGCGCTCAGCTCGCTCTTCGACGCGTCGACCTTCCGGCACTTCGACGATCTCGGCGTCGCCCCGGGCTGGCGGTGCTGGGAAGTCGGCGCCGGCGGCCCCTCGGTGGTGAGCTGGCTCGCCGACCGCGTCGGCCCCGGCGGCCACGTGCTGGCCACCGACCTCGACACCTCCTGGGCCGCCACCACCGCGAGCGACGTCGTGGAGATCCGCCGCCACGACATCGGCCTCGACGCACCCCCGCCCGGCGGCTTCGACCTCGTCCACGCCCGCCTGGTCCTGGTCCACGTGCCCGACCGCGAACGCGCCCTGCGCACCCTGGTCGCCGCCCTGCGCCCCGGCGGCCGCCTGCTGCTCGAAGACGCCGACCCGGCCCTGCAACCCCTGATCTGCCTCGACGAACAGGGGCCGGACGAGGCGCTGGCCAACCGCCTCCGCCGCGCCTTCCGCGAGCTGCTCGCCTCGCGCGGCGCCGACCTCGCCTACGGCCGCACCCTCCCGCGCGTCCTGCGCGAAGCCGGCCTCACCGACGTCACCGCCGACGCGTACTTCCCGATCGCCTCCCCGGCCTGCACCGCCCTGGAAGCCGCGACGGTCCGCCAGATCCGCGACAGCCTGCTCACCGCCGGCCTGGCCACGGCCGCCGACATCGACCGCCACCTCGCCAACGTCACCTCGGGGCGCCTCGACCTGGCGACTTCCCCGATGATCTCGGCGTCAGGCCGCAAACCGTAGGTCCTCAGCCGGGGTCGCCCGACGCCGCGACCAGATCCCGCAGGGCACGGTCGTAGCCGGGACGGGCGACGGTGCCCGATTCCGCCTGATCCGGGTTCGGCGACTCGGATCGCGGGGAGCGCCGCCGGCCGCGCTCGACTTGACATCCGCCCCGGCTCTTCAGAGACTCGTTCTGCAAATCGAACGGTGTTCAGCATTTCGAACACTGGCCAGGACGACCAAGAGGGGCGAATCGGTGAAACTGCCTGCTTTCGGCTACCACCGGGCCGAATCGCTGGGCGACGCGGTGGCGGTGCTGGCCGAGCACGGCCCCGACGCGCGGGTGCTCGGCGGTGGGCAAAGCCTCCTTCCGGTGATGGCGCTGCGCATGTCGAACCCTTCGGTGCTCGTCGACATCACCACGGCGAAAGACCTGCAGGGCCACGCCTTCCGCGACACCGACGGCCTCGTCGTGTCGGCCGCGGTCACCACGCGCGCGCTCGAGACCGACCCCGAGACGCGCCGCCGCCACCCGCTGGTCGCCGAAAGCCTCGCGCAGGTCGGGCACCCCGAGATCCGCAACCGCGGCACGGTCTGCGGCTCGCTCGCTCACGCCGACCCCGCGGCCGAGCTGCCCGCGTTGCTGCTCGCGCTCGGCGGGTCCGTGCGCGTCGCCGGCGCCGGGCGGCGGCGCAGGATCGCCGCGCGCGACTTCTTCCTCGGCCCCTACCTGACCGCGCTGGACGACGGTGAGGTCGTCGCCGGAGCCGAGCTGCCGATCGTGCCCGCGACGGCCGGCTGGTCGATCCGCGAGATCACCCGCCGCAGCGGCGACTTCGCTCTCGTCGGCGTGATCTCCGTGCTGGACACCGATTCCGCCGGGCGCTGCACCGGCGCGCGGATCGCGCTGTTCGGAATCGCCGGCACCCCACGCCGCGCCGGCACCGCCGAGGAGATCCTGACCGGCGAGGTCCTCGACGACGCCGTGGTCGCCGAAGCCGCGGCGCGGGCGTTCGACGAGATCGACGTCGTCGGCGACATCCACGGTTCCGTGACCTACCGCCGCCGTGCGGGCACCCGGCTCGTCGCCCGCTCGCTCGCCGAAGCCGCCGCCCGCAGCCAGTCCGAAGTGGAGAGTGCCCGTGCTTGACGCCCACGAGCCGACGCAGGTTTCCCTCACGGTGAACGGGAAACCCGAGTCGGCGCGCACCACGCCGCGGACCACGCTCGCCGATTTCCTGCGCCACGACCTGGGTCTCACCGGCACGCATGTCGGCTGCGAGCACGGCGTCTGCGGCGCCTGCACCGTCCGGCTCGACGGCACAGCCGTGCGCAGCTGCCTCACCCTGGCCGTGCAGGCACACAGATCCACAGTGGACACCGTCGAAGGCCTGGGCGAGACGGCCGGCGCCGAGGACGTGCTGCACCCGCTGCAGCAGAAGTTCTGGGAGCACCAGGCGCTGCAGTGTGGCTTCTGCACACCGGGTTTCCTGATGGCCGCCGTCACCGCCGTCGAGGAGAACCCGGACCTCTCCCGCGACGAGATCCGCGAGCGGCTGTCCGGCAACCTGTGCCGCTGCACCGGGTACGCGCCGATCGTGGCCGCGATCGCCGAATACGCCGAGCAGGTGCGGGAGGCGCGGGCGTGAGCATCACCGAAGGCTGGGTCGGCCGCCGCGTCAAGCGCGTGGAGGACCCGAAGATCCTGCTCGGCCGCGGCCGCTACGCCGACGACGTCACCCCGGCCCGCTGCCTGCACGCCGCGTTCGTCCGCGCCCCGGTCGCGCACGCGCTGATCACGGCGATCGACGTCGAGGCCGCAAGGCAGGCACCAGGCGTGGCCGCCGTCTTCACGGCGGACGACTTCAACCCGATGTGCCGCTCGTGGAAGGGCCTGCTCGACTGGCCGGGCCTGGTCGGCGGCGACCAGCGGCCCCTGGCCACCGGCAAGATCCACTACGTCGGCGAGCCCGTGGTGATGGTCGTGGCCGAAAGCCGCGCCGTCGCGGAGGACGCGCTGGAGCTGGTCACCCTCGACTACGAGGAGCTCGACCCGGTCGTCGACTCCATCGCCGCCCTCGACGCGTCGGCGGCGAAAGTGCACGACGAGCTGCCGTCCAACCTCGCCTTCGAAGGCACCTTCGGCACCGGTGACGTCGACGCGGCCTTCGCCGAGGCCGCCGTGATCGTGGAGACCGGCATCAGCACCGCGCGCCACACGGCCGTCGCGCTGGAGCCCCGCGGCGTCGTCGCCGAGTTCGACCCGTCGGCGAAGTCGCTCACCGTGCGGCTGTCCACGCAGGCGCCGCACATGCTGCAGTCGGTGTTCGCCGAGCTGCTCAGCCTGCGCGAGAGCAACATCCGCGTGCTCACCGACGAGGTCGGCGGCGCGTTCGGCATGAAGGCGCACGTGTACTCCGACGAGGTCGCCACGTGCGCGGCCAGCATCCTGCTGCGCCGCCCGGTGAAGTGGATCCAGGACCGCGTCGAATCGCTGCAGTCGGACACGCAGGCGCGCGACGAGCGGGTGTCCGCCGCGCTGGCCGTCGCGGCCGACGGCCGCATTCTTGGCCTGCGGTCGGAGGTTGTGAGCGACGGCGGCGCCTACTCCGTCTATCCGCGCAGCATGGTCACCGAAGGCATCCAGGTCGCCACGATCATGCCCGGTCCCTACCGGATCCCCGTCTACTCGGGACACTTGCGCGTCGCCATCACGAACAAGGCGCCGCTCGCGGTGTACCGCGGCGTCGGGCACCCCGTCGCCATCCTCGCGATGGAGACGCTGCTCGACGAGACCGCGCGCCGGCTCGGGCTCGACCCGGCGGAACTGCGTCGCCGCAACCTGATCGCGCCCGAGGAATTGCCTTACACCTCCGTGACCGGTCAGGTCTACGACAGCGGCTCGCACCAGGAGTCGCTGGAGAAGCTGCTCGCCATGCTCCCCTCCGGGCCGGACCTCGACAAGCGCAAGGCCGAAGCGCGCGAACGTGGGCGGCTGCTCGGTGTCGGGCTCGCCTGTTTCGTCGAGGTCACCGCGCCCGGCGTGATGTTCTACGGCAAGCGCGGCGCCCCGATCACCGCGCACGACCAGGTCGAGGTCCGCGTGGAGGCCGACGGCTCGGTCACCGTGCTCCTCGGCACGCCCGGTCAAGGGCAGGGCCTGCAGACGACGGCCGCCCAGGTCGTGGCCGACCACCTCGGGGTGTCGTTCGACCGGATCAGCGTGGTCAGCGGCGACACGGCGGTGGTGCCGCACGGCACGGGGGTGTGGGCCAGCCGTTCGGCCGTGGTCAGTAGTGGTGCCGCGGCTTCGGCCGCCCGCGAGGTGAAGGAACGGCTGCTCGCGATCGCCGGGCACCTGCTCGAGGTCGACCCGGCCGACCTCGAGATCGGCAACGGCGTGGTCCAGGTCGCGGGCGCGTCGAACGTCCACTTGGGAGTGGAAGAGCTCGCCGAGGTCGCGCACTTCCGCACTCATCGCCTTCCGCCGGAGCTGCGGATCGGGCTGTCGGTGGTGGGGGAGTACAGCGGCCCCAACGTCACCTTCAACAACGGCGCCCACGCCGCGGTCGTCGAGATCGAAGAGGACAGCGGGCTCGTGCACATCGTCGACTACGCGTGCGTCGAGGACTGCGGGGTGCTCATCAACCCCGACATCGTGGACGGGCAGATCCGCGGCGGCGTCGCGCAGGGCATCGGCGGGGCGTTGTTCGAGCGGCTGTACTACGACGAGAACGGCCAGCTGCTCACCTCGACCCTGCTCGACTACCTCATGCCGACCGGCCCGGAGCTGCCGGACGTGCGCATCACCCACCTCGAGACGCCGAGCCCGATCACCATGCTGGGGGTGAAAGGCGCCGGCGAGGCCGGGGCCGCCGGCGCGCCCGCGGCCGTGCACAACGCCGTGAACGACGCGCTGGCCCCGCTGGGCGCGCGGGTGTGGCACGAGCCGATCACCCCCGAACGCGTCGTCCGGGCCCTCGACGAAGCTGACGGCCACCACTGGCCCGAACCACCCGACACCCCACCCGTACCGGCTCTCCCGCACCTCGGCTCGACTGTCGAGAAAGGACACTCGTGAACACCATCCAGCACTTCGTCGGCGGCGCCTTCGTCCAGGACGAACCGCCCGCGTGGGCCGACGTGCACGACCCCGCCCGGGGCAGTGTCGCGGGCCGGGTCGCGCTCGGCGACGCCGGTGCCGTGGACCAGGCCGTGAAGGTCGCGCTCGACGCGCAGGCCGCTTGGGCCGAGGAATCCCTCGGCGTGCGCCAGCAGGTTTTGCTGGAGTTCATCCGGCTGGTCGAGCGCTCGCGTGACGAGCTGGCCGAGCTCGTGACCGGCGAACACGGCAAGACGCTCGCCGACGCGCGGGCGGAGGTCAACGCGGGCCTGGATGTCGCGAAGTTCGCGGCCGGGATCCCGCACTTGCTCAAGGGCGACTTCAGCGAGAACGTCTCCCGCGGCGTCGACACGTACTCGATCCGCCAGCCGCTCGGGGTCGTCGCCGGTATCACGCCGTTCAACTTCCCCGTGATGGTTCCGATGTGGATGTTCCCGATCGCCGTCGCGTGCGGGAACGCCTTCGTGCTCAAGCCGAGCGAGAAGGACCCCTCGGCGTCGAACCGGCTGGCCGAGCTGGCGCTCGAGGCCGGGCTGCCCGCCGGCGTGCTCAACGTCGTGCACGGCGGCGCCCCGGCCGTCGACGCGCTGCTGGCTCACCCGGACGTCGCCGCGGTGAGCTTCGTCGGGTCGACGCCGGTGGCCCGGCACGTCTACGAGACCGCGGCCAAGCACGGCAAGCGGGTGCAGGCCCTCGGCGGCGCGAAGAACCACCTTGTGGTGCTGCCGGACGCCGACCTCGACGCGGCCGCCGACGCCCTCGTCTCCGCCGCCTACGGTTCGGCGGGGGAGAGGTGCATGGCGATCTCGGTCGCGGTGGCCGTCGGCGGGGTCGGCGACGCGCTGCGCGATCGCCTGGTGGAACGGATCGGCCGGCTGTCCACCGCGGACGGTCACGACGAGGGCACCGACATGGGCCCGCTCGTCACTGCAGACCACCTGCGCCGCGTGACCGGATACGTGCAGGCCGGCGCCGACGCGGGCGCGGACCTCGTGGTCGACGGCCGCGACGTGCGTGTTCCGGGGCGGGAGAACGGGTTCTTCCTCGCGCCGACGCTGCTCGACCACGTGCGCCCGGACATGACCGTGTACACCGACGAGATCTTCGGCCCGGTGCTGTCGATGCTGCGCGTCGACTCGCTGGAGGAGGCCGTCGGGCTGATCAACGGCGGCGAGTACGGCAACGGCGTCTCCCTGTTCACCCGCGACGGCGTGGCCGCGCGGAAGTTCCAGCACACCGTGCAGGCCGGCATGGTCGGGCTCAACGTGCCCATTCCCGTGCCGACCCCGTACTTCCCGTTCGGCGGCTGGAAGCACTCACTCTTCGGCGACTCGGGCCAGTACGGCGAGGACGGCATCCGGTTCTTCACGCGCCGCAAGGTCGTCACGAGCCGGTGGGCGCCTTCGGCGGGTTCCCGTGTCGACATGCGGTTCCCGGCCTAGGGGACGTTCGTGCGACTGGAGAACAGCTTCACCGTCGGCCTGCCGCCCGCGCAGGCGTGGGCCGTGCTCACCGATCCGGAACGGCTCGCGCCGTGCATGCCCGGCGTGCACCTGGAGGAGGTCGACGGCGACGACGTCCGCGGCGGCTTGCGCGTGAAGGTCGGGCCGATCGCCGCCGAGTACTCCGGCTTGGCGCAGTTCCGCGAACGCGACGAGGCGGCGGGCGTCGTGGTCGTGGCGGCCTCGGGGCGGGAGGTGCGGGGACGGGGTTCGGCCTCGGCGACGGTGACGCTGCGGCTGGCGCCGGCCCCGGAAGGCACGCGGGTCGACCTGGCCACGGAGCTTGCCCTCACGGGACGGCTGGCGCAGTTCGGGCGTGGCGTGCTGGGTGAGGTCACGGGGCGGCTGGTCGACGAGTTCGCCCGCGCGCTGGCCGAAGAGGTGGCGGGGCAGCGTTCGGGCCCGGCTGTGGCCTCGGCAGCGGTGCGGCCCGGTGTCGAGCCGGTGGTGACCGTGTCGTCCGCGGTCGAGTTTGTCGATCTGGCGGGGGAGGAGTGGCCGGACGACGAAGTGGCCCCGGCAGCGGACACCGCGACCTCGGGTGAAGCCTCGCGGTCCCGGGCCAGGGGCGCCGTGCCAAGCGGGAGCGCTTCGCCGTCGCCGAATTCGGCCACGGACGCCGTGCCGACCGGCAGCGCTTCGGCCGAACGGACCCGGGCCACTCGTAACGCGGACACCGTCGTCCTGCGGGCCATCGCCATTCCGGTCGCGAAGCGCGTGGTCCCGGCCGTGGCCGCCGTCGTCGCGGCGATCGTGCTCGCCCGCCGTTGGCGCCGATGACAGAATCTCCCGCGATGACCAGTTCCCCTTCCTCGGCGGGCCTGCCGGTTCCTTCGGTCGCCCGCGCCGCATACGTGCTCGACGCGCTCGCGGCCGCCCCCGACGGGCTGCCGCTCAGCGAGCTCGCGCGGGCCATCGGCGCGCCCAAGAGCAGCTGCCTCGCCGTGTGCACGACGCTGGTCACCACCGGCCTGCTCACGCGTACTCCGGGCGGGCACTACCGGCTCGGCTGGAAGGTCGTCCCGCTCGGGCGGGCCTACCTCGCGAAGTCCGGGTTCGTGCTGGAGTTCCGGCGCGTCGACCAGGAGCTGGGCCTGCTGCCCGAGGACACGATCGTGCTGTCGCTGCTGGACGGACGCCACGTCGTCTACGTCGAGACACGGCCGGGATTGCGGACGCTCGCGATGTCCTACGAGATCGGCCTGCGCCTGCCCGCCCACTGCACGGCGAGCGGCAAGTCGCTGCTCGCGTCGCTGGCCGACGACGAGATCGCCGGCCGCTACGCCGACGGCCGCTTCGAAACCTTGACCCCACACAGCATTTCGCGGATGCCGCAGCTCATGGCGGAGATCGAGAGTACCCGCGCACACGGGTACGCCATCGACGACGAGGAGACCGCGCCGGGCATGATGTGCGTCGGCGCCGCCGTCGCCGGGCGCGGCGGGCAGCTCGTCGGTGCGCTGTCGGTGAGCATGGTCAAGTCCACTGTGGACGAGGAGCGACTGAAGCACTCGACGTCGGCGATCCTTCGCCTGAGCACCGCCATCACCGAACGCCTCGGCGGACTGTAATGATTGCCCCGGCTCCGCCGGGGCGTGCGAGATCGCCTTTGAGCCGGCTTCTGGAGTGAGCGGTCGGATCGGCCTGGCGGCCGATCGCACCGCTCACTCCAGAAACCGGCGCGATCTCGCCCTCGGGTGGCACGATGTCGCCGGAGAGGGGGGACGATGGCCACGGAAGAAGAACTGGACGCGCTTGCCGCCGGCGACTCGCGTGAGTGGCTGGCGTTCGACGAGTCCGAGCGACGCTGGTCCTGGTACTACGGCGAGGCCCGCAGGCGGGCCTTGCCGTGGCGTCCGCTGAGCCGGGTCCAGCTCGTCGAGGCGGTCTGCCACGCCGTCGGGTACATCCGGGAGCCGGGCGTACGCCAGCTGCGGAGAAGCAGGGACCCGGAAGCGTTGCCCTTGCTGCTGGTGCGCTGCGTCGACTGGGTGCCCCAGGTGCGGGCGATCGCGCGCGCGGCGGTGCTCGCCCGGTTCGCGCGGGCGGACCGGGCCGCCCTGCTGCCGCTGGTCGTCGCATTGAGCCGGCGGGCGGTGGACGACTGGGTGGACGAGCACCTGCTCCAGCCGATGCTGCGCACGCCCGAACTCCTCGACGTCGCGCTGGCCACCCCGGACCTGCGGACCCGCCGGATGGTGCACGAATCGGCCCTGCGCGCCGGGCTGCTGTCCGACGAGCGGCTGGCTTCGATCGCAATGCGCGACCACGACGACGTGATCCGCACGCGCGTCGGCCTCCTCCTACTCGACCGCGGCGACGCCCGCTTCGTGCCGCCCCTGCTCGACGGCGGCGCACCCAAGGTGCGGGCGCGGGCGTTGCAGCTGCGGGGCGTCGAGACGGCCCGGGAACGGCTGGCGGAGAGCTCGTCGCTGCTGCGGTCCATGGCGCAAGCCTTGGTGCTGCGGTCAGGCGGCGACCCGGCCGCGTACTACCGGGAAGCGCTGCGGTCGGGTGCCGTCACGCGAGCGACCGTGGCCGGCCTCGGCGAGACGGGCACGACCGACGACGTCGACTTGCTGCGGGCGCAGCTCGCCGACGACCGGCCCCGGGTGCGCGTCGCCGCCGTCCGTGGCCTGCGCCGGCTGCTGGCGACCCCCTCAGACACGCGGGCGGCCCAGTACGCCCGCGAGCTGCTCGCCGACCCCTCGCCGAGCGTGGTCCGCGAAACCGCCGCGCTGCTCGACGGCCGCCTCGGCCCCGCGGACCGTCCGCTCCTGCTCGACCTGGCGGAGACCGCCCGCCCGCTGCACGTCCGCCGCGGGGCGCTCACCCTGCTGCGCGGGTCGAGCCGGTGGTCCCGGCTCGCCGCCGACCTGTGGCTGCTCAGCCTCCCGGCCGACCCCCTCGCCGCCGAGGCCCGCCGCGACCTGGACGACTGGCGCCAGGCCGGTGACAGCGCGTTCACCCGGCCTTCGCCCGAGCTGGCGACCCGGATCGGCGAGCTGCTGGCCGAGCTGGAACCCCGGCTCGGCACCGCGGTGACCGCGGACTTGCGGCGCGTCGCCCGGGTGTGACGGCTGTCCGTCCTAAGCGGACAGCCGGCACACCCGGCCGGCAGGTCGGTCATGGCCGTGATGCCAGTTCGTCCCTCGGCGCGGCGGTGGCCCGAGCCGGCGGCCTCGTTCGGCGAACTGCGGCCCCGGCTCAGCTCCGGCGTGACCGGCGAACTGCGGCGCGTTGCCTACCCGTCACGCCCAGCCGTCAGGCCCACCCGGGCAGGTCGCTCACGGCCGTGATCGTCTCGACGGCGTCCACGTCCACCGCCTGCATCGCCTCTTCCGGCACCCGCGCGCGGGCCGGGAAGACGACCGGCGGGGCGGGTTTGGTGGCGTCGACGATCACGGCGGAGGAGCGTTGCGGGGTGCGCCCGCCCGCTTCGTCGTAGGACCAGTTGGTGGGCAGCAGGCCGCCGGGACCGTTCCACCGGGGGATGATCTGCAGGTCCTGCGACGCGTCGAAGCGGGTGCCGATGGCCCAGGCGACTTCGCGTTCGTCGTAGACGTCGATGTCGTCGTCGACGATGACGATGGCGCGCAGGTTCTCCGGCTCGGTGTTGAGGGCGGCGAAGGCGGCGCGCGTCGGGTCAGTGTCGGAGTTCTTGCGGATCGACAGGTAGCAGTGCATGCGGGCGTGCAGCGGGATGTTGACCGCGCGCAGGCCCGGCACCTTCTGCTGCACGGCCTCGTGGATGCTGGCGATGCGCGGCAGCGCGCCCATGAGCCGGTGTTCGCGGCCGGAGGCCTGGATGTCCTGGAAGATCGCGTCGCGGCGCATGGTGATGGCGTCGACCTCGATGACGGGCTTGCGGCCGCCGCCGACGTAGTGGCCGGGCCACTCGGCGAACGGGCCTTCCTCCTCGAGTTCGTCGGGCAGGATGTGGCCCTCGATGACGATCTCGGCGTGCGCGGGCACGGGGATGCCGGACGTCACGGTGGGGACGGTCGCGACCGATTCGCCCAGGTAGGCGCCGGCGGCGTCGTACTCGCCGCCGATGCCCGGGACCCGAGACACCGCGCCCATGAGGAACGCCGGGTGGTGCCCGATCACCAGCGCGATCGGCGTGGGCTCGCCGCGTTCGGCGTAGCGGCGGTGGATGGTGCCGCCGTCGTGGGAGCCGAAGAACCACACCCCCAGCCGCCGCGGGCCGTAGATGTGGTGGCGGTAGATGCCGGCGTTGATCGCGCCCGACTCCGGGTCGCGCGTCACGCCGACGGCGGCGGTGAGGAACGGGCCGCCGTCCAGCTCGTTGTGGGTGGGGATCGGCAGGCGGGTGAGGTCGGCGTCCGCACCGCGCCACACCACCTCCTGCACCGGCGCCGCGCCCTCGAACTCCACCGGCGGGTGCGCAGCGCGGCCCTGGCCCGCGACCGACGAACGCACGAGCGTCTCGGCCTCGACCCCGAGGGCCAAGGCCATCCGCTCGTGCGTCGCGACGAGGTTGGTCAGGCACCGCAGCTCGCTGCCGGCGACGTCGCTGAACAGCAACGCGGGGTAGTCGCCGCGCTTGTCGTACCACGCTCCGTAGGCGGTGACACCGAACCGCGGGTCCACCTGCTTCGACACGTGCTTGACCTCGCCCGCACCGGTCGAGACCACCTCCGCGAGAAACGACCGCAGATCCTTCGTCACCGTGAGCCTCCCAAAAGACGTCAGACGTCTGACGCACTATAGGAAGGCAGCTCCTGCCTCGACAAGGTGTCCCACCACCTGGTCGGCAGATGCTGTCGCTCAGCCGCGGGTTGACCAGCCGGAACAACGGCCGCAGCCGCAGGCCGACCCAGGTGCCGCCGAGCGCGAACAGGCCCCACAGCCAGCCGTGCAGGCTGCCGGTGGAGATGCCGGCGAGGTACGCGCCGATGTTGCACCCGCCGGCGAGCCGCACGCCAATGCCCATCAGGATGCCGCCGAGCACGGCCGCCACCGCGGTGCGCCACGGGATCTCCGCACGGATCTTCCACGTGCCGGCGGCCGAGGCCGCGACGGCCGCACCGAGGATGGTGCCGAGGTCGGTGAGGCTGGTCTTGTCCGTCCAGACCGGGTCGGCGAGCGCCTTGGCGTTGGTGCTCGTCTGCCAGAACTCCCACGTCTCGGGGTGCAGGCCGATGAGCTGCAACAGCTTCGCGCCCCACAGCGTGAACGCGAACGTGACACCCCACGTCGAGCCCGACACGAGGACGACCGCCGCAGCGAGCACGCCGAGCACGAGGGCGCCGGCGAGCAGCGGCCACGAACCCCGCAGCACGCGCGCGAAGCCGTGCGCGGTCGGAACGGGTTCGACCGGGGGCGGCGTGCGCCGCGCCTGCACGAGCCGGGTCACCACCACGACCACGGCGAGCGCGCCCAGCGTGATCGCCCACGAACCGGCCCAGCCGATGTGGTCGGCGAGCAGGAACCCGGAGACCTGCGGCCAGCCGGTGAACACGGGGTAGGCCCAGCTGTCGAGCACCGAGCCCGCGATGAACCCGCCGAGCGTGAGCACGATCGTCGACTGGCCCGCGCCGACGGCGAACAGCGTGCCCGACGCGCACGCGCCGCCCAGCTGCATGCCGATCGCGAACACCGCCGCCGACGAACAGCGGCAGGCCGATCGGCCCCGCGGGTGAGCTTCGGCGTGGCGCCGAACAACCCGGCGCCGGTGCCCGTCATGAGGGCGATGAGCGTGGTGGCCGTGCCGAGCAGCAATGCGTGTGTCACCCGGTCGTGTGACTGGCACAAAACAGAAGAGGCCCGGCCGCGGAACGGCCGGGCCCCTTGGGCTGCGGAGGCGGTTACGCCTTTTCGTCGACGTCGTGCGCCGAGATCAGGGTCTCCTCGATCTTGGCGATGGCGAAGCCCCACGCCTGGCCGACGGTGGGCTTCGGCGGGATCACGATCTCTTCGGCATTGGTGACGACGTCGAGCAGCACCGGGCCGGGGTGGGCGAGCGCGTCGCGGACGCTTGCGTCGACCTGGTCGGGGTGCTCGACGCGCACGGCGTGGATGCCGCAGGCCCGGGCGACGCCGGCGAGGTCCGGGTTCTTGAGCACGGTGCCGAAGTCCGGGATGCCGCCTTGTTCCTGCTCCAGCTTGACCATGCCGAGGCGGGAGTTGTCGAACACGAAGATCTTCACCGGCAGGTCGTAGGCCGCGACCGTGAGCAGTTCGCCCATGAGCATGGTGAGGCCGCCGTCACCGCAGAACGCGATGGTCTGGCGGGCCGGGTCGAGCTGGGCGGCGCCGAGGGCGTGGGGCAGGGCGTTGGCCATGGAGCCCAGGTTGTACGACCCGAGCAGCTGCCGGTTTCCGTGCAGGGTCACGAAGCGGGCGAGCCACACCGTGGACATGCCGGTGTCGGAGGTGAACACCGCGTCGTCGGCGGCGTGGCGGTCGATCGCCGCAGCGAGCACCTCGGGGCGGATCGCGCGCTCGCGGTTGTCGAACTGCTTGCGCACGCGGCCGACGACGGTGGAGTCGTAGCCGGGGTCGGCGAGGTGGCGCTGGCGGTCGCGCCAGCTCGTGTACCGCTCGCGGGACGCGGTGAGGTGCGCGCGCGAGGGCTTCGCCTCGAGCAGCGGCAGCAGCGCGGCCAGCGTGGTGCGGGCGTCGCCGACGAGCGCGTGGTCGACGTGTACGCGGCGGCCGATACGCATCCCCTCGTGGTCGATCTGCACCACGGTCTTGCCCTTCGGGTACCAGTCTCGGTACGGGAAGTCGGTGCCGACCATCAGCAGCACGTCCCCGTGGCTCAGCGCGTGCTGCGCCGCGGGGTTGCCGATCAGGCCGGTTTGCCCGACCTGGTAGTCGTTGTCCCGTTCGAGCGCTTCCTTGCCCTTGAGCGTCAGGACCATCGGCGCGGCAAGGGTTTCCGCGGTCGCCAGCACCTCGTCGCGGGCCGGGCGGGCGCCGGAGCCGACCAGCATGGTCACGGTGTCCGCGCCGTTGAGCACGGCCGCCACCTCGCCGAGCGCCCCGGCCTCCGGAGTCACGGGCGGGTGCTGGCTCACGAACCGCGGCTCCTGCGTGCCGTGCGGCAGCTCGCGGGCCGCGACGTCGCCCGGCAGGGTCAGCACAGCCACCCCGTTGCGCGCGTACGCCGCGTTCACCGCCAGCTCCAGCAGGTACGGGAACTGGGCCGGGTCGGTGATCGTGCGGGAGAACACCGACACGTCGCGAAACACGGCGTCGTTGTCCACTTCCTGGTGGTAGTCGCTGCCCATCTCGGCACTGGGCACCTGGCCGCAGACCGCGAGCACGGGGGTGTGGGACTTCTTCGCGTCGTAGAGGCCGTTGAGCAGGTGCAGCGAGCCCGGCCCGACGGTGCCCATGCACACGCCGATCCGGCCGGTGAGCTGCGACTGGGCGCCCGCGGCGAACGCGCCCGCCTCCTCGTGCCGCACGCCGATCCACCGGATGCGGGGCTCCTGGCGCAGCGCGTCGGTGATCGGGTTCAGCGCGTCGCCGACCACACCCCACATCGCGGACACGCCGTGGTCGGCCAGGCTTTGCACGAGCATCTTCCCGACAGTGGTCATCGGTGTCCTCTCAGCGGTACTCGGGGTTGGGATGGGTGAAATCGAACCGCTCGCCCTCGTCCCAGGCCGCTCGCTGGTTTCCGTACGCGGGGATTCCGCCCGTGTCCTTCAGCATTTTCGCCAGGTGCATGAGGTTCCACGTCATGAACGTGGTGTTGCGGTTCGTGAAGTCGTTCTCCGGCCCGCCGGACCCCGGGTCCAGGTAGGACGGACCGGGGCCGATCGGCCCGAGCCAGCCGGCGTCGGCCTGCGGCGGGATCGTGTAACCGAGGTGCTGGAGGCTGTAGAGCACGTTCATGGCGCAGTGCTTCACCCCGTCCTCGTTGCCGGTGATCAGGCAGCCACCGACGCGTCCGTAGTAAGCGTACTGGCCGGCGTCGTTGAGCAGGTGCGAACACGCGTAGAGCCGTTCGATCACCTTCTTCATCTCCGACGAGTTGTCGCCGAGCCAGATCGGTCCACACAGGACCACGATGTCGGCGGCCAGCACCTTCTCGTACAGGGCGGGCCATTCGTCGCGGTCCCAGCCGCGCTCGGTCATGTCGGGGTACACGCCGACGGCGATGTCGTGGTCGATCGTCCGGATCACCTCGACCTCGACGCCCTCGCGCCGCATGAGCTCCGCACTCACCCGGATGAGACCTTCGGTGTTGCTTGGCTCCGGCGAGCGCTTCAGCGTGCTGTTGAAGAACACGGCGCGCAAGCCGTCGAATCGGGGACTCACAGGCGCTCCAGGGTCGGTGGTCGGTGGACCTCACACCCTAGGGAGCATCACGCGCGGTCACCATTATCGGGACGTTACGGCGGTTCTTACGGAATTGTTGTGACCCGTTTCGCCGGCCGCGGCACTTGCTACTTTCGCCGCACCTCACGGGAAGGAGCCCCCATGGCTGCAGGACTCGACGACCTCGGAGCACTCGACGGCGAGCGCGTCCCCGCCGCGCACATGGCGGCCGCTCTGACGGCCGGTCGCCTGCGTTTCGACGACGGCTCGACCCAGATCTTCTCCGCCGACGGCACCACCACCTACGTCGAGGCCGGCGCCACCACCCGCGGCGAGTGGACCGTCGAGGGGGAGGGGCGGTTCGGGTCTTTCTGGCCGCCGAGCTACCGCGCTTCGTACGATTTGCGGTGGATCGTGGAGGACGGGCGGGTTGTCGGCTTGCGGTTCACCGAACAGGGCCGCGGGTCCCGGTTCGACGGCCGTTACGGAGATTCGGGACCGGCGCCTACGACCGGCGCTGTTCGATCGTGAAGCCGAGCTTCCGCAGCACCGCGACCGCGCCCGCTTTGCCGCCTTCGAAGTCGCCCGGGGCGAGGCGCTCGCCGGTGGCGAGCTCGTACGCCGTACCGAGCAGGGCCTTGTGCGGGTACCGCTTGCCGTCCCGCACCAGTTCGTAGGTGCGCGACGGGCCGAACCCGTGCGCCGCGAAGAACGCCTCGGCCCCGAGCCGGTCGTACTCCTGCGCGGCGCGCACCACGTCCGCCTCGCTCACGCGGCTCCACGACACCATTTCTGCCGGACCTCCCGGGCTGGGCGACACGTCGCGGCCCAGCGTGGCGCCGGCGCGGGGTGCTTCGCATCGGGGAACTCCCCGGTGGGCTCCCGCCAGGCGATTACGGACGCGCCGGCCGTTTCGTCACCACCAGCAGCGCGACGTCGTCCTGGGCCGGGTTCGCGCCGACGAGCGCGGCCATCACGCGGGCGCACACGGCTTCCGGGTCGCCCGTGGTCATGGCGGCGGTCAGTTTGCGGAAGCCGTCGTCGAGGTCGGCGTCGCGGCGTTCGACGAGGCCGTCGGTGTAGAAGCCGAGCGTGCACTCCGGCGGCAGTGCGACCACGGTGTCGCGTCGGTCGGCGGGTGGCAGGCCCAGGCCCACGGGCAGGTCCGGCGGGACGTCCAGCAGGCGCGCGGGGGAGCCGGGCGTGGCCAGCACGGGCGGCGGGTGCCCGGCGAGGGACAGTACGAGGGTTTCGCGGTCCGGCGGCACGACGGCGTACGCGACGGTCGCCATGATGCCTTCCTCGAAGTGGTTCATCTTACGGCTCAGCTTGCCCAGCGCCTCCGCCGGACTCGCGGCGTCGAGCGCGTAGGCGCGCAGGGCACTGCGCAGCCGGCCCATCACCACGGCGGCGCCGAGGCCGTGGCCGGCGACGTCGCCCATGACGATGCCGAGGCGGTCTCCGGGGAGCGGGAACACGTCGTACCAGTCGCCGCCGACGGCGAAGTCCGCGCCGGGCACGTAGCGGGAGGCGAAGTCCAGGCCCGGCACCGAGGCGATGCGCGCCGGCAGGAGACTTCGCTGCAGCGCCGTCGCGGCCGCGCGGTCTTCGCTCGCGGCCTCGGCCACCATCGTCAACGCGAGGCGGGCCGCGGCGATCCGCAGGAGCTCGATGTCGTCCGCGCCGAACACACGTTCCACTGTGGACCCGATGTGCAGCACGCCCACGAGCTCGTCGCGGGCGAGCATCGGCACGCCGAGGAGCACTTTGAGACCGCGTTCCCACAGCAGCGCGTTGATCACGGTCGACTCGTCGACGTGGTCGATCAGCACTGGCTCACGCCGCGCCGCGACCCGCCCGGCGAACCCGGCTCCGACCGGCACTCGCACGCCCTGGAAGACCTCTTCCTCGATGCCCGCCGACGCTATCGCGGTGAGCTGTCCGGCGGCCTCGTCGTAGCGCAGCACGGTTGCGGTTTCGACGTCGAACAGCTCGCGGACGCGCTCCAGCAGTGTGCGCAGCAGCGGCTCCAGCTCGAGCCGGCCGAGGGCGGCGTCGGTGATCGACTCCAGCCGGTGCAGCCGGTCGCGGGCGCGGGGTTCGACGGGCATCGGACCAGGCTACTGGGTCACCGTACCTGCAACCGATGGTTGCGCGGCGAAGCGGCGTGCCCTAACCTGCAACCATCGGTTGCGAATCGGAAGGACGGCCATGGAGTACGGCACCATCGAGCGCGAGATCCGGGTGGCGGCGCCGCCCGAAGTCGTCTACGAGGTGATCACGCGGCCTGAGCACATCGCGGCGTGGTGGGGGTTCGACGCGGAGTTCGAGGGGACCGCGGGAACCCTGATCCGGCCGCGCCGGGACGGGAGCGGGACGGTCGTCGTGCCGGTGTCCGTCGTCGAGGCGGAGCCGCCGCGGCGGTTCGTGTTCCGCTGGGTGCAGCCGGAGAGGGAAACGGCGACGCCGGAGAACTCGTTCCTCGTCACGTTCGAGCTGGTGCCCACGGACGGTGGCACGCTGCTGAAACTCACCGAGGCCGGCTTCCGCGAGATCGGGTGGGAGGCGGCGCGGCTCCAGGCGTACTACCGCGACCACGCCGCGGGCTGGGACGAACACCTGCCCAACCTGGCGGCATACGCGGCCGGCCTGGTGCGCTCGTGATCGACGACGAGCTGTGGGCCGCCCTCGGCGACCCCACCCGGCGGCGCCTGCTGGACCTGCTGCTGGCCGACGGGTTCGGCACGGCGACGGGGCTGAGCGGGCACCTGCCGGTGACGCGTCAGGCGGTCGCCAAGCACCTCGTCGTGCTGGAGCGCGCGGAGCTGGTCGTGGCCCGCAAGGACGGGCGTGAGGTCCGGTACGTCGTCAACGAAGCGCAGTTCGCCCGCGCCGTCGCGCAGCTGACCTCCGTCGGCGCGGCGTGGGACGCCCGGCTGCGGCGGATCAAGACGATCGCCGAGTCGATCCAGGCTCTGCGTTCGGCCGAAGGGAAGGAACCCCCCTCATGACCCCGGACTACCAGAAGACCGTCTCGGTCAACGCGGCTCCCGACACCCTGTTCGACGCGCTCACGACTGTCGCCGGCCTCGGCGCGTGGTGGACCCGCGTCACGGGATCCGGCGACGCCGGTGGCGAGCTTCGGTTCTTCTTCTCCCATCCGGACCCGTGCGTGATGCGGGTCGACGAAGCCACGCGGCCGAGCGTGGTGCGCTGGACCGTGACCTCGTGCGACTTCCTCCCGGACTGGGTCGGCACGCGGCCGACCTTCACCATCGTCCCGGTCGACGGCGCGACGGAGCTTCACTTCCGCCACCACGGCCTCACCGCGCAGCTCGATTGCCTCGACATGTGCACCCGCGGCTGGAACCACTTCACCGAAAGCCTGCGCGCTTACGCGGAATCCGGCGTCGGCATGCCGAGCGGCAGCCCGGCCGACCTGGCCCGGCGCAGATGAGGCGGCGCGCTCGCGCGTAACGGAAATCGATGAGGTCCCGCCCGCTCGTCCCCCGTACGCTCGGCCACCTCGACGTGACCGCCGACTGCCCGAGCGGCCGCGGGAAGGACGCCGCGATGACCGCCCCCGAGATCCGCACGGAAACCGGACCGGTGCGGGGCCGCGTCGAGGACGGGCCTTTCCGTCTTCCGCGGCATCCCCTTCGCGCAGCCGCCGGTGGGGGACCTGCGGTTCGCCGCGCTGCGGCCGGTGCGGGCGTGGGACGGCGTGCGCGAGGCACTCGCGTTCGGACCGGCGCCACCGCAGTCGCTGCTGCTCGGCCCGCCGTCGAACGCGGTGCCCGGCGAAGACTGGTGACGCTCAACGTCTGGTCGCCGCGCCCCGAGGCGGGCGCTGCGGTGCCGGTGCTGGTCTGGATCCACGGCGGCGCGTTCCAGTTCGGGCACGCGACCGATCCGGCGTACGACGGCGCGCGCCCGGCTCGCGAAGCGGGCGTTGTCCTGGTGACGCTCAACTACCGCGTCGGCGTCGAAGGGTTCGGGCACCTGCGGGGCGCGCCGGACAACCGCGGCCTGCTCGACCAGATCGCCGCGCTGGAGTGGGTGCGGGCGAACATCGCCGCATTCGGGGGCGATCCGGCGCGTCACGGTGTCCGGCCAGTCGGCGGGCGGTGGCTCGGTCGCGGCGTTGCTCGCGATGCCCGGCGCGGCGGGGTTGTTCCGGCGGGCCATCGTCCAAGTGGATCCGGGACGTTCTTCACCCCGCCGCCGGCCGCTGACGTCATGACCGAGATCGCCGCCCGCACGGGGCGCGAGCCGACAGTCGAGGACCTGCGCGGTGTGTCGGCGGCCGGGCTCGTCGCCGCTGCCGACTCGGTGAGCGGCGAGATGCGGGCCCGCACCGGACGCTGGGGCGCCGCCGCGCACGCCGCGGTTGCGTTCTCGCCGGTCGTCGACGGCGAGGTGCTGCCCCGCATCCCGTTCGAGGCGCTGGCCGCAGGCGCGGGCCGCGGGATCGAGCTGGTCGCCGGCCACACCCGGGACGAGGGCTGTTCCGCAGGCCGAGCCACCGCCTGGCCGAGGCTCAGGTGGCCCGCTGCCGCTGCCGGACTTGACCGGTGATCCACTCGCCTGCGACTCTCGCGCTCTCGGGGGAGACACGGGAACGGTGGCATGACCGGCAAATGGGGCGGCCTCACGGCTTTGCTCGCGGGGTTCTTCGTGATCCTGCTCGACACGACCATCGTGGCGGTGGCGAGCCCGGCGATCCAGGCCGAGCTGAAGCCCGGCGTGGCCGGGTTGTTCTGGGTGACGGCCGGCTACTTGCTCGCGTTTTCGGTGCCGCTGCTGGTGTTCGGGCGGCTCGGTGACCGCTTCGACACCAAGCGCGTGTACCTGTTCGGGATGGCGGGCTTCGGGGTCGCGTCGGCCTTGTGCTCACTGTCGCCTTCGGTCGGCTGGCTGATCGCGTTCCGGATCCTGCAAGGACTGGCCGCGGCGGCGATGGCGCCGCAGCCGCTCACGTTGATCCGGCGGCTCTTCGCCGAGGACGAACGCGGGCGCGCCCTCGGCGTGTGGGGTTCGGTCGCGGCGGCGGGCACCCTGCTCGGGCCCGTTGCGGGCGGCCTGCTGACCGCGATGCTCGACTGGCGCTGGATCTTCTGGGTCAACGTGCCGCTCTGCGGTGTCGCGCTGCTGCTCGGCCTGCGCCTGATTCCCGGCAGTCCCGGGCGCGCCACGCGGTTCGACGCCCCGGGCGCGGTGGCGAGCACGGCGGGGCTGAGCCTGCTCGTGTGGGCGCTGCTGTCGTGGGCTTCGCTGTCCCTGCTCGCGCTGGCCTTGTCCGCCGTTCTGCTGGTCTTCTTCTGGCGCCGCGAACGCGGCCAAGGCGAGGAAGCCCTTGCGCCGCTGGAGCTTTACCGCTTGCCCGGGTATTCCGCGGCCAGCCTGGCGATGGCGGCGCTCGGCGCGACGGTGCTCGCGATGGCCCTGCCGACCATGCTCTACGTGCAGGACGTGCGCGGGTTCGGCCCCATCGAGGGCGCGGCGGTCCTCGCGCCGGACGCCGTCGTGGCGATGGTCCTGTCCCCGTGGACGGGCCGCTGGGTCGATCGCATCGGTCCGCGCCGGCCGGCGGTGGCGGGCATGGTGCTGCTGACAGCGAGCTTGCTCATCGTGGGCCTGGTGGTCGTGCTGCACCTGAACCCGTGGTGGGTCGCGGCCGGAGCCGCAGTGCTCGGCGCGGCCAACGCCCTGGCCTGGGCGCCGCTGTCGGTCACCGCGATGGCGTCGGTCGCCCCGTCGGCGGCGGGCGCGGCTTCGGGGCTGTTCAACACGGTGCGGCAGGTGGGCGCGGTCGCGGGCGTCGCGGCGACGGGTGCGATCCTCGCCGGGTTGGCCGCCCGGCCCACGCTGGCGTTCGGCGTCGTGTTCGGCTTGATCACGCTCACCGCCGCCGCGGGCACCGTCGCGGCCGTGCGGCTGCCGAAGACCCTGACCGGGGCCGAGTGAGCGTGGTCGCGGTGTGGACGACGCTGCGCACGGCGCCGTCCGCCGCGAGGCCGTGGAGGTGGGTCAGGCCGAACAGCGCCTCGGCGCTGATCACGACGGCGAGGTCGCGTTTGAGCTGGGCCAGGGCCGCGGGGGAAAGGTCCTTCAACTGCGCCGGCGGGGCGAGCGCGTGGTCGATGAGGCGAAGCGCAGACCCGGGCGGGCGGTGGCGTCGGCCGGGCGCGTGACGGTGGCCGCGATGATGGCGCGCACGGCGCCTTCGTGGGTCAGCACGTGGCGCAGGAGGTGCTCGGTCGCGGTGGCGATCCGGACGACGGGTCGGCTGAGTCGGCGACCGGCGCCAGGGCCTCGGCCGGGTCCAACAGGGTCTCCGCGACGGTTTCCCGCATCAGGCTGGCCAGGTCCGGGAAGTAGCGGTAGGCGGTGGCCTCGGAGACCTGGGCGGCTTTCGCGACGTCCGGCATGGTCACCGCGTGGCCGGCGCGGACCAGGTCGGTGGCGGCGGCGAGGATCGCGGTGCGGGTGCGCCGCTTCGGGTTCACGCGGCCGCCGGCGTCCGGGTTCAGCATCCGGCCGCGGTAGCAAGTCCGCTCTCATGACGAGAGCGGACTTGCAGGAGCCGGGTCAGCGGCGCGCGGGCACGGCGTCGGCCGTGGCGGCGTTGGCGTGCTGGGATTCGACGTCGGCCAGCCGCTGCCGCAGCGCGGTGGTCATGAGCTGCCAGGCGTCCGAACCCAGCACGAGGCGGCGCGGCGGGTGCGCCGAAACCGCCGCGCGCACGACGGCGGCGATCGTGTTCTCCTGACTGTTCGTCATCTCCGACACGGGGATCGGCTCCTGGTCGGCCGGCCCGCCGCGGTACGGGGCGCTGACCGGCACGCGGTCGGCGGCGTCGAAGAAGCCCGTGCGGACCATGCCTGGCTCGATCAGCGTGGTGTCGATGCCGAACGGCGCAACCTCCTCGGCCAGCGCCTCGAAGAATCCTTCGATGGCCCATTTCGTGGTGTGGTAGAGCGAAAACGCGGGGAACGCGAGGTGTCCGCCCATGCTCGACAGCTGCAGCAGCCGGCCGCCGCCCTGGGCGCGCAGGTGCGGCACGACCGCGCGGGCGAGCTGGATCGAGCCGGTGAGGTTGGTGGCGATCATGCGGTCGATCTGCGCGTCGGTGAGGTCCTCGGCGGTGGCGAACACGCCGTAGCCGGCGTTGGAAACGACCACGTCGATGCGCCCGAACGCGGCGAACGCTTCGTCGACGACAGCGCGCAGTTGCGCGGTGTCCGTGACGTCCAGCGCGCGTACCCACAGGCGTTCGCCGTGGCGGGCGGCGAGGTCGTCGAGCTGCTCCGGGCGGCGAAGGGTGGCCGCGACGCGGTCGCCGCGTGCGAGCACCTGCTCCACGAGCTCGCGGCCCATCCCGCGCGACGCTCCGGTCACGAACCAGGTCTTGCTGTTCGGTGTGGTGTCCATGCTGGGGAGAACCCGTTGTGCGGAGCGAAAAATCCATACGGGCGATGAGAGTTCTGGATCGTAGCGATACGGTTTGTGCATGAGTGAGCTGACCGTGGCGGGATTGCGGGTCGTCCGGGAGATCGCGTTGAGCGGATCGTTCACCGCCGCCGCGCGGCTGCTGGGGTACTCGCAGCCGGCGATCTCGCGCCAGGTGGCCGCGATGGAGGCGGCGGCCGGGCAGGCGCTGTTCGTCCGCGAGGGACGCGGCGTGCGGGTCAGCGCGGCCGGCGCCGTCGTGGTCGAGCACGCGGGGCGGATCCTGGCCGGGATGCGGGCGCTGGAACAGGACCTCGCGGGCCTGGACGACCGGCTCGCCGGCCGCGTCCGGCTGGGTGCGTACCCGTCGGCGACGGCCGTGCTCGTGCCCCGGGCCGTCGCGCGGCTGCGCAGCGAGCACCCGGGCCTGGAGGTGGCGCTGACCGAAGCGGCGACGCCCACGCTGCTGCGGCACCTGCGCGCCCGGCGGCTGGACGTGGCCGTGCTCGGCGTGGGCGCCGGGCTGCCGGACTACGACCTGGCCGGGCTCGACCACGAGCTCGTGTCGGCCGGCGGTCTGTGTGTCGCGGTGCCTTCCGGTCATCGGCTGGCCGGCGTCGACGTGGTCCCCGTGGCCGAGCTCGCGGGCGAGGCCTGGATCGCCGGCCCGGGCGGCGGTGACGACCCGCAGTTCCGTGCCTGGCCGACGCTCACCGAGCCCGTGATCGGCCACGCCGTGCGCGGCTGGCCGGCGCGGCTCGGCCTGGTCGCCGCCGGGCTGGGCGTGTGCCTGATGCCCGAGGTCGCTGCCCTGTCCATCCCGGCCGGCGTGGTCACCGTCGGCGTCGACGACCCGAACTGGCCGGGCCGCCGGACGATCGCCGTGTTCCCGCCGATGCGCGGCGCGGAAGCCGAGGGTGTGGTCGCCGCCTTGCGCCAGGTAGGCGACGACCTTCGCACCGGCCGCGCGGCTTCGTGAGAGGGACTTGCACGAAGCTCAAGTGAGGGTCTGCCGTCGTCGTGAAAGTTGACTCTCACGAGGGGAGTTCATGGCCCGCGTCAAGATCGTGGGGCCGGACGAGGGCGAGGTCGCCCTCACGGTGCCGATCCAGCTGCGGATCCTGGAGGACGGCAGCACCACTGGCCACCGGCTGGGGCTCGCCGAGATCGTGGTGGCCCCGCACGTCGACGGACCGCCGCAGCACCGCCACGTGCATCACGACGAGGGGTTTTACGTCGTGCACGGGACGGTCCAGTTCACCGTGGGTTAGCAGACCCATGACGCTCCGGCCGGCAGCCTCGTGCTGGTGCCGCCGGGCGCGCCGCATGCGTTCGCGAACCCGGGCGACGAGCCCGCGGTCGTGCCAACACGTTCACCCCGGACTGTACGTTCGGTACTTCCGCGACCTGCGCGAGTTCGCCACGCGGGCGGGACGGCCGGTGACCGCCGACGAGACCGTCGAGATCATGGCGCGGTACCCGCACGGACTCGCGACCACCTACGCCGGCGACGACCCCGGCCCCCCTCGGAGACCAGGGAGGTCCGGCTCTGCGACGGCACGGTCCGGGTTGAGGACCGCGGTACCGGGTGTCCGGTCCTGCCGCTCCACGGCGGTGCCGGCCCGGCTTCCGTCTCCGGCCTCACCACCGCGCTCGCCGGGCGGGGCGCGCGGGTTCTCGCCCCGGTCCTGCCCGGGTTCGACGAGACACCGCCGGTCGACGGCGTTCACGACGTACCCGCTCTGGCGCACCTTTTCCGGCAGCTGCCGGCGAAGCTCGACCTCGAGGACGTCCTCGTCGTCGGCAACTCGCTGGGTGGCTGGATCGCCGTGCAGATGGGTGTCGACGAACAAGTGGCCGGCACGCAGCGGGTCGTGCTCCTGAACGTGGTCGGCACACCGTCGACGGGCAGCCGATCACCGACATCTCGGCGAAGCCGACCCCGAACTGCGCGCTCGGCTCGAATCGGTGCGCCTGCCGGTGGCCGTCGTCTGGGGTGAGAGCGACGGAATCGTCGACCTCGCTTACGGTCGTGCCTACGCGGCGTCGTTCGCCGGCGAAAACGACGAGGGCGCGACGTTCGCAGTCGTGCGCGAAGCCGGTCACCAGCAACCGGACCGCGTCACCGACCTGGTGCCGGGCGAACCGGCCTGAGGACGGTGCAATTCGGTTACGGGCTTGATACACCGATCCTATGGGCTCATGGAAAAAGACAGTGAGCACGAAACAAGAACTGATGGCTCCCGCGCGATCGGGCCCTTACGCTCGATCGCATGACCACCAAGAAGCAGGCCGCTGACGCGGTGCTCGAGGCCAAGGTCCGGCTGGGGCTCACCTGGGCCGAAATCGCCGACGCCCTCGACGCCCCCTTGGCGTGGACGACGTCGGCGCTGCTCGGGCAGCACCCGGTTCCCGCGGACAAAGCCGGGAAGGCCGTCGCGATCCTGGAGCTGGGCGAGGACGTCGCGCAGGCGCTGCAGCTCCAGCCGACGCGCGGCGCGCTCGAGGAGGCCGTGCCGACCGACCCGACCATCTACCGCTTCTACGAGGTCCTGCAGGTGTACGGCCCCACCATCAAGGAACTGATCCACGAGCAGTTCGGCGACGGCATCATGAGCGCGATCAACTTCAAGATCGACGTCGGCCGCCGCGAGGACCCGGGTGGCGAGCGCGTGGTCGTGACGCTCGACGGGAAGTTCCTCAAGTACCAGTGGGGCTGAGCGCCGCGCGGGCGTGACCGGACCCGCCTTGCCCCGGCACGGGCAAGGCGATCCGGCGCCGTGAAGCTACGAAGCCGACCACACGGCGAGCACGTTGCCTTCCGGATCCCGGAAGTGGAACCGCCGCCCGCCCGGGAAGTCGTAGGCCGGTTCGACGATCGTGCCGCCCGCCGCGACGACGGATGTTTCGCTCGCACCCAGGTCGTCCGAATACAGGATGCACAGCGGCCCGCCCGGGGCGATCGCGTCGTCGACGCGGAAGCCGCCGACCTCCGGGTACGCCTCGCCCGGATCGGCCCGGATGCCGGCGTACCCGGGCCCGTAGGCGTTGAAGCCCCAGCCGAACGCGTCGCGGTAGAACGCCGTCGCGCGGTCGAGGTCGGTCACGCCGAACTCCGTGTAGTCCAGGCGATGGTGCGTGGAAGCCATGACGATCCTCCCGGTCGGCTCAAGTGGCTTCGCCCATTCTGTTCGCTACCACCGACAAAAACGTCAGGCCGGCCGGTAGGTGAGGTGAACGAGGCTTTCACCGACGGTCCTCGTGGCCACGAGCCGCATCGGTTTCACCCCGCTCGTCTCGCCGAAGAGCCGTTCGCCCGCGCCGATCACGACCGGGTAGGTCATCAGGCGCAGCTCGTCGACGAGGTCATGCCCGGCCAGTGCGTGCGCCAGCAGGCCGCTGCCGTAGACGACGACGTCTCCGTCCACCTCCTGTTTGAGATTCGGGACTTCCTCGGCCTTCAGGACCGTGGAGTTGGTCCACTCCGGACCGTCGAGGGCCGAGGAGGAGACGACGTACTTCGGCAGCTCGCGCAACCGGTCGGCCCAGGCGCCGTCGCGGGACCCCCAGCCCCGCGCGACGAACCACGCGTAGGTGCGTCGCCCCATCAGCAGGGCGGCGGCGCTCACCGCCTCTTCGAACTCGACCTTCGCCCACGCTTCCCGGTCCGCGTCCCCGACGCACTTGAACCAGCTGCCGCGCCCGAGGCCGTCTTCGCCGGTCGGATCCTGGATGACTCCGTCGAGCGAGACGTTCTCACTGATGACGATCTTTCCCATGGCCGTTCTCCCTTGTTCTCGGCTGTCGGGGATACCGACGCCGCGGGATCCGGAAAAGAGGCGCACCGCCCCCTTCACGCCCCGGCCGGCGTCGAGACAGGATGAGAACGCCGACCGGAGAGAGGTGGCCATGGAACGGGCGAGGACCGACCTGATCAGCCGGGCGCGGGGCGGCGACGGCGAGGCTTTCCGGGCGCTGACCGAACCGCACCGCCGCGAGCTGCAGGTGCACTGTTACCGGATGCTCGGCTCGTTCCAGGACGCCGAGGACGCGCTGCAGGACACGCTGCTGTCCGCCTGGCGGGGCCTGAGCGGGTTCGACGGCCGCGCCTCGATCCGCACCTGGCTCTACCGGATCGCCACCAACCGGTGCCTCAGCGCCCTGCGCGCGGCCAAGCGCCGCCCGGCCAAGGAATGGGACATCCCCGGCGTCGAACCGCCGGAACCCACGCGGCTCGGCGAGGTCGTGTGGCTCGAGCCGTACCCCGACGCCCTCCTCGAAGGCGCGATCGCCGTGCCGCTCGGCCCGGAAGCCCGCTACGACCAGACCGAGTCGATCTCCCTGGCCTTCGTGACCGCCCTGCAGGCATTGCCGCCGCGCCAGCTGGCCGTCCTGATCCTGCGTGACGTGCTCGGGTTCCCCGCCGCCGAGGTGGCCGGCATGCTGGACACGACCGTCGACTCGGTCAAGAGCGCCCTGAAACGAGCGCGCGCCGGCCTGCCTCGCCGGCGGCCGGCCGTCACCGAACCCGCTCCCGCCGCCGGCTCGCCCGCCGAGGACGCGCTCGTGGCGAGGTTCGTCAGCGCGTACGAGGCCGCCGACATCGACGCGCTGGTGACGCTGCTGACCGACGACGCGTTCATGTCGATGCCGCCGCTGCCTTTCGAGTACGAAGCCCGCGACGTCGTGGCACACTTCTGTGCGAGCCTGTTCGGCGCGGGCCGCCGCTTCGACCTTGTGCCGACGCGCGCCAACGGCCAGCCCGCGTTCGGCGCGTACCTGCGCACCCCGGACGGCGTCCGCCACGGCACCGGCCTCTACGTCCTGACTCTGAGAGGTGACCGGATCTGCGCGATGAGCCGCTTCGAGAACAGCGTGTTCCCGGCGTTCGGGCTCCCGCGTTCGCTCCCGGGCCGGTACGCCGGCGCGGCCCTCAGCGGACGGTCACCGTCACCGGCACAGTCATCTGTCTGGCGCTGTGCCGGTCCCGGTCCGGCGACGATGGTCCCCGTCAACCAGGGCGGGCCCGGAAGCCGGGCCGCCGAACGAACGGAGACCACCCATGCCGACGATCACCACCGCCGACGGCACCGAGATCTTCTACAAGGACTGGGGCACGGCGAAAATTGATCTTTTCATGCGTAGTCGAGCCTCTTCGGGAGGCGAATGCTGGACCGTATGGACGACATGCACTTCGACCTGGTGGTCATCGGCTTCGGCAAGGGCGGCAAGACGCTGGCCGCGGCGCTGGGGAACCTCGGCAAGCGCGTCGCGATGATCGAGCAGTCCGCGCCGATGTACGGCGGCACCTGCATCAACATCGGCTGCGTGCCCACCAAGTCGCTCGTCCACCACGCCGAGCACCCCGGCACCGGCACCCCGCCCGAGCGCCACCGCAGGGCGGTCGAGGCCACGCGCGCGCTCACCACTGCGATGCGGGGCAAGAACTTCGCCATGCTCGACACGATCGACACCGTCACCGTGATCACCGGCAAGCCGACGTTTCTCGACCCCAAGACCATGCGGGTCGCCGCGGGGGAGGACGTCCTGCGCGTGACGGCGGAGACGATCGTGATCAACACCGGCGCCGTGCCGACGGTCCCGGCCATCCCGGGCCTGCGCGAGAGCACCCGGCTGCTGACCAGCACCGACCTGATCGACCTCGACCACCTGCCCCAGCGCCTCGCGATCCTCGGCGGCGGGTACGTGGGCGTGGAGTTCGCCTCGACCTACGCCCAGTTCGGCAGCGCTGTCACGGTGCTCGACGCCGCGCCGCGGATCATGCCCCGCGAGGACGAGGACATCGCCGCGGCGGCCACCGGCATCCTGCGCGGGGCCGGGGTCGAGTTCGTCTCCGACGCCCACGTGACCGGCGTACGCGACATCGACAACGGGGTGGAGATCACCTACGAGATCGACGGCGAGCCGCACACGCTCGCGGCCGACGACGTGCTGGCCGCGACCGGGCGCACGCCCGCCACCGAGGGCCTGAGCCTCGCCCGCGCCGGCGTGCGCACCACCGCGACCGGTGCCGTCGAGGTCGACGAGCACCTGCGCACCAGCCAGCCGCACATCTTCGCGATCGGCGACGTCAACGGCGGCCCGCAGTTCACCTACATCTGGCTCGACGACTACCGCATCGTGGCCGACCAGCTCCTCGGTGGCGGCAAGCGGTCCACAAAGGACCGGAAGTACATTCCGTACACGGTGTTCATGAGCCCGGCGCTCTCGCGCGTGGGCCTCACCGAACGCGAGGCCGTGGAGCGCGGGCTGCCGGTGAAGGTCGTGGAGAAGGCCGTGGTCGACATCGCCGCCATGCCGCGGTCGAAGATCGTCGGCGAGACGCGCGGCGTGATGAAGTTCGTCCTCGACCGCGATCGCAGTCATTCGCCGGATCGGGGAAGCAGTGAGGAGTCGACGAGGCCGCTCCGCAGTGCCTCCTCCGCGGTGACCGGCGTCCCGGCGCGGGAGTGCCGGTTGCGCAGGGAGACGACGGTGTCGAGCTCGGCGCGGGTCAGGCGGGCGTCGGGGACCAGGCCCACCGCGGGATCGATGAGGATCGCCAGGTGGCGCTCGGCGCTCGTGCCGGTGAGGCCGAGGCGGTCGGTCACCGCGGCCAGTGCGACTTCCTGGTGCCGGCCCGCCGCGAGCTCCCGTGCCACGGCCGAGGTGACCGTGAGCAGGGCGGCGAGTGCGTCGCGGTGCGCGGCGATCCCGTCGGCGGTGGCGCACAGGACAGTCCCGGCGTACGGGCCGATCTCGGTGACCGACGCGACGCGCCGGGCACCCTGGGCTTCGGCGACGAGGTCGTTGCCGGCGTTGAGCACGGTGGTGTCCACGGCGCCCTCGACCAGGGCCCGCGCGCGTTTCGGGGTGGAGCCGAGGCTGACGACCTCGTAGTCGGTGTCGCGGACCAGGCCGGCGCGCGCCAGGAGCTCGAACGCGATGAACGCGAAGCCCGAACCGGGCACGTCGACGCCGAGCCGGCTGCCACGCTCGGGTACGGCGAGGCCGGTTGCGGTGAACAGGCCCAGCCCGAGGCCGCGGTCGACCGCTCCGAGGACGCGCACGTCGCCGGTCCGGCCGAGCGGGTTGCCGGGGGCGCAGCGGTAGGCCAGCACGTTGTCCGGGTTGGTGAACGCGGCGTCGAGGCGGCCTTCGAACAGGTCCTCGAACTGGTGGGCCGACGTCTTCGCCGGCACCTCCGTGACCTCGAGCCCGGCCTCGGAGAGCGCGCCGGTGGCGGCGGCGACCGACAGGAGGACCGACGGGCTGAACGTGCCCAGCTGGATCGAACGCACCCCGGTGCCGCCTTTCGTAGTCTCACAGCCGTTTCGGCGCTGCCGGCTGCGGACGTTCGCAGCTCGGCTTTCTTTTCACTACTTGACGGATTCTAACTGGCGTCGCATGATGATTGCAAACGATTGCAAACACTCGGAGGTATCTACCATGGTGACCCTGACCGACCGACCCACGATCGGCTGGATCGGTGCCGGCCGCATGGGTGCGGCGCTCGTGCGCCGGCTGCTCGCGGCCGGCTACGACGTCGCCGTCTACAACCGCACGCGGGCCAAGGCCGAAGAGCTGGTCGCTGCCGGCGCGACCGTCGCGGACCAGCCGGTGGACCTCGCCGGGCGGGACGTGGTGTTCACCATGGTCTCTGCCTCGGCCGACCTGCAGACCGTGACCTCGGGTGAGGGCGGCCTGTTCACGGACCCGGCGAAGGCGCCGAAGGTCGTGATCGACTCCTCCACGGTCTCCGCCGAGGCCTCGGCCACCGTGCGCGTGGAGGCGGCCAAGCGCGGCACCGAGCTGCTGGCGGCGCCCGTGAGCGGCAACCCGAAGGTCGTGAGCTCGGGCAAGCTGACGCTCGCCGTCTCGGGGCCGCGCGCGGTGTTCGACGAGGTGCGCCCGATGCTCGACACCCTCGGCCGCGGCGTGACCTACGTCGGCGAGGACGAGGTGGCGCGGCTGGTGAAGATCTGCCACAACGTCTTCCTCGGCGTGGTGATCCAGTCGCTGGCCGAGATCACGGTGCTGGCGGAGAAGGGCGGCGTGACGCGCGAGGCGTTCATGACCTTCCTCAACGACTCCGTCATGGGTTCGGTCTTCTCCCGCTACAAGACGCCGGCGCTGGTCAACCTGGACTTCACGCCGACGTTCACGATGCCGTTGCTGCGCAAGGACTTTGACCTCGGCCTCGCCGCCGCGCGCGAGCTGGACGCGCCGATGCCGGTGGCTTCGGCGACCGCGCAGATCGTGGCCGGTGCGATCGGCGCCGGACTGGTGGAGCAGGACTTCGCCGTGCTGATCGAGGAGCAGGCGCGCCGGTCCGGTATCACGCTGGTGTCCGAGAACGCCGAGGTCTCCGACGGTCTGGAGCCCACCGATGTCTGACGGGCGGCCGATCCCGGCCCCGGGCCACAACGCCGTCGACTTCGAGGAGCGCGTGGATTTCGCGCGGCTGCGCGACTACCGCCTCGCCCGGGCACGGGCCTCGCTCGACGCGGGCGAGTGCGGTGCGTTCCTGCTGTTCGACTTCTACAACATCCGCTACACCACGCAGACGTGGATCGGCGGCGCGCTCGGCGACAAGATGACCCGCTACGCGCTGCTGACCCGCGACGGCGAGCCGATGCTGTGGGACTTCGGTTCCGCCGCGAAGCACCACCAGCTGTACTCGCCGTGGCTCGAGCCGGAGAACTGCCGCGCCGGCATGCTCGGCCTGCGCGGCGCGATCTCGCCCGAGGCGGGCCTGATGCGTGACGCCGTCACGCAGATCAAGGACCTGCTCACGCAGGCCGGCGTCGCGGATTCGCCGGTGGGCGTGGACATCGTGGAGCCGCCGTTCCTGTTCGAGATGCAGCGCCAAGGCCTCACGGTGGTCGACGCGCAGCAGGCGATGCTCGACGCGCGGGAGATCAAGTCGTCCGACGAGATCACGTTGCTCTCGCAGGCGGCGGCGATGGTCGACGGCGTGTACCAGGACATCGTCGAGGCGCTCAAGCCCGGCGCGCGCGAGAACGAAATCGTCGCGCTGGCCAACAAACGGCTCTACGAAATGGGTTCCGACCCGGTCGAGGCGATCAACGCGGTGTCGGGGGAGCGGTGCAACCCGCACCCGCACAACTTCTCCGACCGGCTCATCCGGCCCGGCGATCAGGCGTTCCTCGACATCATCCAGTCCTACAACGGCTATCGGACGTGTTACTACCGCACGTTCAGCGTCGGCAGTGCCACCGATGTGCAGCGCGGCGCCTACCGGCAGGCGCGCGAATGGATGGACGCGGCGATCGAAGCCGTGAAGCCGGGGATCGGGACCGACGACGTCGCCCGCGTGTGGCCCGCCGCGACCGAGTTCGGCTTCGCGAGCGAGATGGCCGCGTTCGGCCTGCAGTTCGGCCACGGCCTCGGGCTTGGCCTGCACGAACGGCCGATCATCTCCCGGCTCAACAGCCTCGGCAACCCGGTCGAGATCCGCCCCGGGATGGTGTTCGCGCTCGAGACCTACTGCCCGGCCACCGACGGGTTCTCCGCCGCGCGCATCGAAGAGGAAGTCGTGGTCACCGAGACCGGCGTCGAGGTGCTGACGAAGTTCCCGGCGCAGGACCTGTTCGTCGCCAACCCGTACTGAGGAGTCACCGTGAAGGTCCCCGAAGAGTTGTTCATCGGCGGTGAGTGGCGGCCCTCGTCCGACGGGTCCCGCATCACCGTGATCGACCCGGCCACGGCCGAGCCCATCACCACGGTCGCGAACGGCAGCGTCGAGGACGGCCTGGCCGCCGTCGCGGCCGCCGCCGCGGCGTTGCCCGCGTGGGGCGCGACCGCGCCCCGAGCCCGGGCCGACGTGCTGCACCGCGCGTTCACGCTCATGCACGACCGCGCCGAGGAGCTCGCCGAGCTGATTGTGCGTGAGAACGGCAAGGCGCTGCCCGACGCGCGCGGCGAGGTGAACTACGCCGCCGAGTTCTTTCGGTGGTACGCCGAGGAAACCGTGCGCGTGGCGGGCACCGTGCAGACCGCGCCGGGCGGCGCCAACCGCATCCTGGTGTTGCGGCAGCCGATCGGCGTGAGCGTGCTGGTGACGCCATGGAACTTCCCGGCCGCGATGGCCACGCGCAAGATCGCGCCCGCGCTCGGCGCCGGCTGCACCGTGATCCTGAAGCCGGCGTCGGAGACCCCGCTCACCGCGCTCGCGATCGCCGCGATCCTCGAAGAGGCCGGCGCGCCGGCGGGCACGGTGAACGTGGTGCCGTCCACGCGGTCCGGCAAGGTCGTCGGGGCCATGGTCCACGACGCGCGCGTGCGGAAGCTGTCGTTCACCGGGTCGACGGAGGTCGGCCGCGCGCTGCTGCACGAGGCGGCCGACACCGTGGTGAGCACGTCGATGGAGCTGGGCGGCAACGCGCCGTTCCTGGTCTTCGACGACGCCGACCTCGACGCGGCGGTGGACGGCGCGATGGTCGCCAAGATGCGCAACGGCGGCCAGGCCTGCACGGCCGCCAACCGGTTCTTCGTGCAGCGCGGCGTGGCCGCCGAGTTCGGCCGGCGGCTGGCCGAGCGGATGGGCGCGCTGCGCGTCGGGGCCGGCACTGACACCGGGGTCGAGCTCGGCCCGCTCGTGAACGAGGCCGCCGTGGACAAGGTGACCGAACTGGTCGACGGCACGGTCGGCGCCGGCGCCCGCGTGCTGGTCGGCGGGAAACGGCCGGAGGGCACGGGGTTCTACTACCCGGCGACCGTCCTGGCCGACGTCCCGGCGGGCGCGCCCGTGCTCGCGGAGGAGATCTTCGGCCCGGTGGCGCCGATCGTCACGTTCGACAGCGAGGACGAGGTCGTCCGGCTGGCCAACGACACCGAGCACGGCCTGGTGTCCTACGTGTACACCGGTGATCTCGCCCGCGGCCTGCGGCTTTCGGAGGCACTGGAGTCGGGCATGGTCGGGCTCAACCGCGGCCTGGTCTCCGAGCCGGCCGCTCCGTTCGGCGGCGTGAAGCAGAGCGGGCTCGGCCGCGAGGGCGGGCACGAAGGGCTGCTGGAGTACACCGAGTCCAAGTACGTCGCGGTCTCTTGGTGACGCCCGGTCACTCTATGCTGGCACGATGAACAGGCCGCCGACGATCAAGGACGTCGCCGAGCGGGCGGGGGTGCACGCCGCGACCGCGAGCCGGGCGCTCAACCCCGCCACGCGCGGGATGGTCAACGCGCGGACGGCGAACCGGGTCGCCGAGGCCGCCCGGGCACTGGGCTACGCGCCCAACTCCGCCGCGCGCAGTCTGCGCACCCGCACGTCGTCGGTCGCCGGGGTCATCATCCCGGACCTGCGCAACCCGGTGTTCCCGCCGATCGTCCGCGGCATCGAGGACGGTCTGCGGGACGCCGGGTACATGGCGCTCGTCGGCAACACCGACGGCGACCCGGACCGCGAACGCGAATTGGTCTCCGCCATGCGCGGCCGCCAGATCGACGGGTTCATCCTGGCCACCAGCCGCCGCTCCGACGAGCTGAAGTCCTCGGTGCCCACGGTGCTGGTCAACCGCCGCACCGACAACGGCGGCATCCCTTCGGTCACCGCCGACAACGCCGCGGGCATCCACCTGCTCGTGCGGCACCTCGCCGGCCTCGGCCACACGCGCATCGGCCACGTCGCCGGTCCGCGCGACCTGTCCACGGGCTGGGAGCGCTACCGCGGCTACCTCGACGCCGCCACGTCCGCCGGCCTCGCCGCGGCAGCCGAGGCGGTCGAGTTCGCCGACGCGTTCACCGAAACCGCGGGCCACGCCGCGACCCTGCGCCTGCTCGCCGCGCACCCCTCGCTGACGGCGGTGCTGGCCGGCAACGACCTCATCGCCCTCGGCTGCTACTCCGCCCTCGACGAGCTCGGCCGCACCGTCCCCGGCGACGTGTCGGTGACGGGCTTCAACGACATGCCGTTCGTCGACCGCCAGCGCCCGTCGCTGACCACCGTGCGCATCCCGCACTACGACATCGGCCGCGAAGCCGCCCGCTTGCTGCTGGAACACATCGCTTCTCCGACGGCGCCGGCCAAACGCGTGGTGCTGCCGGTCGACTTGGTTCGCCGTGGCTCGACGGCCGCGGCGAAGAGCTGAAGCCCGCTTCGGCTGCGGCGCAACGAAAGCCCGGTAGCACCGGGAGTTCGGCGCCGAAGGTCAGGCTTCGAGCTCGATCCGGCCGACCACCTCGCCCTCGTGCAGTTGCCCGGTCGGCCGGAAGCCCAGCCGACGGTGGAAAGGTTCGGGGCTGGTCGCCAGAGCACCGTCGCCCCCCGGCCACGCGACGTCGGGCTGGATGTCGGTCTCCGCGAGAGAGCGGGCGACCGGTGCGACGTAATCGCGCCACGACGAGGTGATTCGGGGCGGCGAACTGGTACTCCACATTGCGTGTACATCCTCGGCAGCCCCGTCTTCGACCGCGCGCGCTTCACGACAGGCCGCGGCCGGACGTTCACCGTGCGCGCGATCGGCAACTCGCCGTCGAACGTCTACATCACGTCGGCGACGCTGAACGGAAAGCCGTTGCACCGCGCCTGGATCACCCACGACGAGGTGATTCGGGGCGGCGAACTGGTACTCCACATGAGCGCGACGCCGAACCAGTCCTGGGGTGCGGCCGCGTTGCCGCCTTCGCTCACGCCGGCGTGAGGGCCCCTGCTAGTGGTCCTCGCCCGTTTCTTGTTGTGCTTCGAGCGTTTCCACGACGCGGTCCGTGGCTTCCTCGCCGTGGACGTGCACCAGCGACAGGTAGAACAACACCGGTGCCGCGGGAGCCCACGAGTCGCGGCGGTCGGGTCGGAGCAGGTACTCGATCGTCGTCTGCGGCTCGAACTCCACGTACTCGAATCCCCGGTGCTCCCAGGCGTCCTGGACGCCTCGGCCGAGGTTGTTCTCGAACTGCCGCCGGGTCATCGTGCGGAGGTTCGCCAGGAACAGGCAGCGCCACTGGGAGTTCGAGGTGACGACGGCGAACGCGAGGAGCTTGAGGTCGTAGTGATCGGGCCTGAGGCGCAGCTCTTCCTTGAGCCCGCGCTCGGCGGCGCGAAAGAGATTGGGCGGCCCGTGTCGCCCGTCGAGTTCCCGTTGCAGCCCTTCGTTGGCCGAGGAGTTCCACTCGCCTTTCCCCACGCCGACCCGCCCGCTGCGCCGCGCGACGACGAGCCACCCGTCGGCCGTGACGACGGCGACGTTGAGGCCGAAGCTGGAGCGCATGAAGTCCGGGGTGTCCTGGGGGTCGCGGCCGTCGAGGTAGAGGCTGCGGAGGGTGTCGCCGCCGGGGAGGGGTTCGTCGAGTTGCTGGGTGGCAAGGAAAGTGAGGTAGTCGGAGTAAGTGAAGTGGATCGTGACCTCGGGGAGTTCTTCGTGGCCGCGGCGGTTCACCACGAAATCGTGGACTGCGTAGCGTGGTGAGGGCGAGTTGTACTGGCGCCAGGTTTCGTTGCGGCCTTCGTATTCTTTGGCGAGCTTGATTCTCATGTGTTCGACAATCGGCGGAACCGACACCGCTCGGGGCGTGACGAGAACGTGGACATCACTTTCCGCGATCTCCCGTTCCCCGTTGCCTTCCAGCAGCTGAACACCCGTGCTGAGCGGCCCGATCGAGAACCCGGGAAACACCGCCTTCTCCCGCGATCGCCGCCGGGCGTGGTGATAACTCTCGCGCCACAGCACCACCTGCCGTTCGAGCGCCTCCGCCGACGGATGCGCCTTCCTGAGCAACGCCCGGATGACGTCGATGAGCAACGCCTCGTTGTACCGCTTGGGCTCGTCGCGGAAAATCTCCCGCGCGGTCCCGTACGCACATCTGACCGCTTCGGCCGGCACCCCACGCGCCGCCATTTCCTTTTCGACCAGAGCCGGCAACGCGCGCAGCCGCACACTCGACCACTCCCGCAAAGCCTGCAAGCGGACCGCGAACTCAGGCAGCGACCCGGGCTTCCCGGGCGCAGGCGGCTCCCCGAACGGCGCACTCGTCACAGCCGGCCCCTCCTCACCCCGGGCGCGGCGCCCGCCGTTGTGCCATGATGCCCGACACCCGGGTCCAAGCCGAGATCGTGCCGCTGAGCAGCGCTGATCGGACTTGGTCGGAAACTTTGCGACCCCGGTGCGTTCAAGGCCATCCTGATCAGGCAAGCCGGAACGGGCCACCGCATCGGCACCACCGACGCGTTTCAGCCCCTTCTGTCGACCATTCTTCGCCCACCACGCGAATCCGATCGGGGTGAACCATGAACACCCTCACGCCCACCCAAATCCTCGTTGCCGGCGCCCTTCTGTTCGTACTCTCCTGGGCTTGGTGGTCCGGCGCCCGCCGTGCCAGGGCCGCCGCCGAGGCCTCCTGGACCCGCACCCGCCTGGTCTCCCTGACCGGCCGCGTCCTGCTCAACGCCGGCCTCCTCGTCACGGTCCAGTGGGCCGTCATCGCCAACGCCACCAGCACCTGGCTCCTGCTAGCCGTACTCGGCCTGCCCGCGCTCTTCGCCGCCTACGCCCTGACCCGCGCCACCACGATCACCACCGTCGCCCCACCCGCCCGCGACGGCCATTGACCCGGTGCCGCCTCCTCGGCGGTGTGTCGAGGAGGCGTTCGCGGTCGACGGGCCAGGGTTCCTGCACCGCGGCGAAATCGAGCCGGCTCGGCGGTAGCTCGCGATCTACGAGCCGAACGGGCAGCTTCGGCTGCAGTTGCCGGTGGAGCGGGTGTCCATTTACGGGGACGACGGCGACGAGCCGTCCCGGATCCTCGTGGTGCTGGGGGATCCGAGCGAGCCGCTCGGGTGAACCGCACGGCAAGCCCCCGGGCGCCGTAACGATGTCCGCGGATCGTCGATGAGGAGGCGACGACGTTTTCTGGGGGCAAGCACGTGGAAGAGGAAGACCTGCTCGACTCCCACCCGGATCTGGTGGATCCGGAGTGGCGCAAGCGGGCGGAGGCCGGCGCGCGGGCGGGGGCGAGGAAGGACCGCCGGAAGGTGCGCAAGCAGCGGCGCGCACCACTGCGGCGGCCGCGGGGGCGGTGGTGGGGCGCGACGCTCGTCCTCCTCATCCTCGGAGTGACGGCGGCGGCGATCGTGCTCGTCGGGAGCCGGCCCGAGGCCGAGGAGGCGGCGCCCAACCCGACGGCGGTGCCGGTTCTCGCGCGCGTCGATCTGGCGCGGCCGTACGACCGGACGCCCGCCGAGAAGTGGGCCAAGGGGTTCGGCGGGATCGCCACCACCGCGACCGCGGCGGTCAAGGCCGAAGTGGCCGCGGACGCCTACGCGCAGGTCAAGCGGGCGATCTTCGCCGCGCGGCTCGAACCCGCCGTCGTGGCGGGGCGCGACCCCAGGGCCTTCCTGGCGCAGCTGGCGCCGGACGCGCGGCCGTGGATCGCATCGAAGGTGGCAGAGCACGACAAGGGCCTGCTGCCGTACGTGACCGAGATCGCCGACGGATACCGCCTGCTCGACGCGGGCCCGCGGATGTTCGGCACCTTGACCGCGCACCCCGGGACGAAGCCGGGGGAGCTGGCCGTGGACGCCAAATACGTGGTCGCCTACGCCTTCGACGATCCCCACCCCGGCGGCTTGACCGGGCCGGCGCAGATCGTCAGCTTCGTGCGCGTGGACGAGAACTACGTGTTCCGCAGCGGCACGAGCTTCAGCGAAACCAGTCAGGGGCTCTGGATCGACGGCGAGCACAGCGCGTTCTCCTCCGTCGGCTGCGCCGCTGCGAAGACAGGCTTTCTTGCACCCGGCTACGCCAACCCGCCCGTCGGCCCGGCGCCCGCGGGCGATCAGGACGCGCCCGGCTACTACGACCCGAAGTACCCGGTACCCACCCTCGACGGCTGCCCGGACTGATCGCCGCAACTCATCACGGCCGCGCGCACGAATCCGGCCCCGCAGGCGTCCGGGTTGATTGTCTGCTGGGCCGGTATGAACGTCGCACGGCCGTCGCACGGCTGTCGCCGTTGTTGTCGAAAGTCCTTCGCCGGAGATCGGGTGCTGCGGAAGATCGAGTGCTGCCAACGCATCTCGCTGCTGCGGCGACAATCAGCAGTATGCGGATGAAAATCGCACCCGCCGAGGCCCGTTGTCAAGCACAGGACTGAGCGGACGTGCCGGGGGAGTGCTCATCCGGACCGCATGGTCGTCCGTATGCAGATCAACTGGATACCGGCTCGAAGGGGTGGGCACCGCTGGACGAAAGTCACCCGGTCGGGGGTCTGTTGGCCGTCTCGCGTGCAGGTCCGCTGCGATTACAGTCCGAGGTGCCGGCAGACCGACGAAGGCGGGGAACCCATGGCAAGCGCGTCCACCGATCTGGTCGTCGGGGTCGACGGGAGCGAGTCGTCGCTGATGGCGGCGCGCTGGGCCGCGAGGATGGCCCGCGAGCGCCGCGTGGGCCTGCGGCTCGTGCACGCCGTGGACGAGATCCCCGTGACGTACCCGCACGCCGCGCCGACCTACGAGGACGCGCAACGGGTCGTCGGCGAACGCGGCGAGCGGGTGCTCAGCCGGGCGCAGGCCGCCGTCGCGGAGGTGGCGCCGGAGCTGGCCGCCGAGGCTGTGCTGCGGCCGGAACAGCCGGCGTCGGCCCTGCGCGCCGAGTCCGCGTCGGCCGGGATGCTGATCCTCGGGTCGACGGGGCTGCACCGGCTCGGCCGGTTCGTGCTGGGCTCGGTGTCGGTCTCGCTCGCTTCGCACGCGGAGTGCCCGGTCGCGTTCGTGCGTCCCCACGTCGCCGAGGACGCGCCGCCGGTGGACGGCCCGGTCGTGGTCGGTGTGGACGCGACGCCGATCGGGGAGGACGCGATCGGCGTCGCCTTCGAGGAGGCGTCGTGGCGCCGGACTCCGCTCGTCGCCGTGCACTGCTGGAAGGAAGGCTTCCTCGCGTCGGTGTTCGAGGAGTCCGGCTCGTCCGCCGACGCCGACGCGATCGAGGCCCACGAGCGGGAACTGCTCGCGCAGCGGCTCGCCGGGTGGCAGGCGAAGTACCCCGATGTGCAGGTCGAGCGCTTGGCCGTGAAGGAGAAGCCGGCCGACGGCCTGCTCGACTGGGCCGATCGCGCGCAGCTGCTGGTCGTCGGCAGCCGCGGGCGCGGCGGGCTCGCCGGCCTGGCGCTCGGGTCCACCAGCCAGAGCCTCATCTCCTACGCGCTGTGCCCCGTTCTGGTCGTGCGCGGGAACCGTCCGGCGTCGCAGGACGAATAACGGATCCTCCGAAGTCGGCCCGGCGGGCCCGCTGCCGTCGCCACGATCGACGCGCTTCGCTGCCCGCCGCACCGCGGTGCCCTGGCGCAGGCGAGCTCGTGGCCCGTGTCGCGGACGTCGCGGTCCCGACCCTGGAGCGTCCACTGTGGAAACGACCGATCCGCCGGCGATGCGCGACGCCATGCTCCGGGCGGTGCGCAATCGTGCGTCCGACGACGCGTTCGACCCGCACGCCGAGCTGTGCGAAGTGCTGGCGCCACTGGGTTTCACGTCCGAGGACAGCGGCGGCGCCGTCACCTTCCTCAAACGCGACCCGCTGCTGCCCAGCTCGATCCGCATCGGCGGGGCGGCGGCTGTCGCGCTGACCCAGCAGTCGGTGCTCGCCGCGAAGCTGTGGCGCATGCGCACGGGGCTGGGTCAGGACATCACCGTCGACCTGGGCCAGGCCATTCGCCGGCTCGCCCCCGCGTCGGAGCTGCGGTGGGAGACGCTCAACGGCTACCCCGCCGACATGGCCGACCGGCTCGTCGGCTCCTACCTCGCTTCTACCCGACGCCCGTCGAACGGCCCGATCCGCCCCCACCGTCAGAACCAGTGCAGGCAGTGCGGCTCTCGCTCCGCGCGGAACAGCGCGTCGGCGACACCGGCGGCTTCGGCGTGGTGCGCGTGGACGTGGCCGGCGCGCACGAGCGTGCTCGGGGTGGTGCCGCCGAGGTAGAGGGAGCCGAGGTCGCGCACGTCGAGGGACAGGTCGGGCGCGCGGTCCGTGGGGACGCACTCGGCCTTGCCGTCGCGGACGGTGAGGAGGTGGCGGCCGCGCTCGTCGAGAAAGGGGTCGGTGACGTCGAGGACCAGCTCGCCGTCGGTGAACCAGCCGCGGGCGGTCAACGCGCGCGGGACGTCCAGCAGCCGCACCCACAGCCAGTCGTCGTCGCTCGCCTCGCCGGCGCGGAAGTCCTCGAGCTGCCAGCGCAGCGGGTGCCACGGCGGGACGTGCTTGAACACCACGCGCGTCACCAGGTCGTGGCCGAGCACGAACCGGGCCAGGGCGGTGAAAACGGCGTCGTCGGTGGCGATGGTTTCGTCGACGGTCAGCGTGCCGGGCTCACCGAGCGAGTAACTGGCGTACCCGTCCGGGGTCCCGTCGGCGTCGCGGTGCACGGCGATGTACCGCGGCGCCGCGGTGATCGGCGGCTGGCCCGCGCGTAACGCCCACCACCGGTACGGCCGCGACAACGCGCCGGGCTGCGCGCGGCGGTAGCGGTCGTAGACGTCTTCCATCAGCTCGACGCACTCGTCTCGCTTCAGCACCTCGACCGAGCCGGTGTCGGCCGGCGCGTGAGCCCGCGGCGCGGCGAGCGCGCCCTGGCGCCGCGGAACCGTCAGCTGCCCGGTGTAGGTCGCCGGCCCGTAGCCGAAGCGGCCGTAGATCGTGGCCTCCGAAGCCAGCAGCACGGACAGGAACTCCCCGCGCGACCGCAGTTCGGCCAGCTGGTGCCGCATCATCGCGCTCAGCACCCCCTGGCGCCGATGCGGAGGCAGCACCCCGACGGACGTGATGCCGGCCGCCGGCACCACGACCGCTCCGGGCAGCGTGAGCTCGAACGAGTAGGCCGCCGCGGTCCCGATGGGCCGCCCGTCCGCCACGGCCAGCACCCCGCGGTCCATCTCGAGCGCCGACCACCACAACCCGCCGCCGCCCTCGGCCGGCGTCTCGGGGAACCGCGCGAACGCGGCGTGGACGGTGTCGACGAAGACGTCGAAGTCTTGCTCGGTCGTGGCGCGGATTTCCACTGCGGCGGTCTCCCCGGGGTGTCGTGGCTGTCGCGCCACAGTGCAGCGGCGCCGCGGGACCGGGTCAACCGAATTACCACCCGGCCTGCGCGGTCAGCCTTACCCCGCCTCGTGCGATGCGCGAGCAACTCCGGCGAGGGCCACCAGGGCGCCGGGTTCGAAACGGACGAGGTGCTCTGCGGCCGGCGTCCGCGGTTCACCGAGCCTCGGGTCGCGCCGATCGCTTCGGCCGGCCCGTGCAGGCCGCCGCGCAGGACGACCCGGACACGCTCAACTGGACGGCCGGCCGTGGTCACGAGCCGATCGCGCGTCGGGCGGGACGTAGCATGGGCGCGGACGTGTTCTCTCGCGTGGAAGGAACTTCGGGTTGTCGCCGCCTACGAGCCAGCTGTCGAGCGCGGGCGAGGCGACCCCGGCGGACCCGGCGCCGGCCCAGTCCCCGCCGGGCCGGTTCGAGTGGCTGCGCCGGCACCGGCGATGGGCGTTCGCACTCGTCGGGTTCGCGTTGCTCGCGCAGATGGCGTTCGCGATGGTCACCACGGCCGTCGAGCAGACCCCGACGATCGACGAGCCGGTGTACGTCGGCACGGCCGTCGTCTACCTCGACCAGCACAGCCTGCGGTACAACCCGGAGCACCCGCCGCTGGGCAAGCTGATCATCGCGTCCGGCCTGGCCTTCGCCGACGTGCACCTCGACCCCGCCTTCGCCGGTGACGAAACGCAGCTCGGCCGGCGCGTGCTGTACGAGTCGGGCAGCGATCCGGGACACCTGATGTTCTTGGCGCGGCTGCCGATGATCGTGCTGACGCTGCTGTTCGGGCTGGTCGTCTTCGCGTTCGCGCGTGATCTCGCCGGTCCGGTCGGCGGGCTTATGGCGCTCGCGCTCTACGCCTTCTCGCCCGACGTCATCGCGTACGGCTCACTGGCCACGCTCGACGTGCCGATGGCCGGGTTCCTGCTGACGTCGGCCTGGCTGGTGTGGCGGGCCCGGCGCCGGCCCGTGCGGTATCTCCCCCTCGCCGGACTCGCCCTGGGTGCGGCGATCGCGACGAAGATGAGTGCTCTGCCCGCGGTTCCGGTGGTGCTGTTCCTGGCGGCGTTGTCCGTGTGGCACTTCCGCCGTGAGGGTGGCCTGGGTCCGAAACGGACGGCGGTCGAACTAGTCACGACGGTCCTCGGCGTCGGTCTGATCGCCGTTGCCGTCCTCTGGGCCGCCTACCTCGCCGTCGATCCGCGCTTGCGCTGGCAGGCACCGCCTGGCCTGCCGACCCTCCACGGCCTGCGCGCGCTCGCCGACTGGCTGCCGGTGCCCGCGCCGTACCGCGACGGCATGCACCTCCAGTTCGGCTTCGAAGACCAGGTGTGGAGCGGCTTCCTGTTCGGCCGCCTCTACTTCGGCGCCCTCTGGTACTACCTCCCGGCCGCGATCCTCGTGAAGACCCCGCTCGGCACGCTGGCGCTGTGGCTGGCCGGCATCGCCGTGCTGCTCGCGATTCCCCGGCTGCGCCCCGCGGCGCCGTACCTTCTCGTCCCGTCCGCGGTGCTGCTGGCGGGCGCCATGACCGGCAGCCGCGACTTCGGCGTCCGGTACACGGTTTTCCTCCCGATGTTCCTCGCCGTCGCGGCCGCCTGCCTCGTCCTCCTGCACCGCCGCCGAGCCCACCTCGCGGCGGCGGCCCTGGTCGTGTTCACGGCCGTCAGCTCGCTGCTGACGTTCCCGTACTACCTGCCCTACTCCAACGAGGCCTTCGGCGGCCCGTCCGAGACCCACCTGCGCCTGCACGACTCGAACGTCGACTGGGGCCAGGACCTCGGCCGCCTGGCCGACCGGTTGAAAACGCGCTACCCGGGCGAACGCCCGTGGCTCGTCTACAAGGGCAGCGGCGTGCCGGCCTTCTACGGCATCGCCGCCGCCGACCCCCTCCGCGTGCCCCCGGACCAGGTCCACGGCCTGCTCGCGGTCTCCGACTCCTCCATCGCCAAGGCGGACGCCCACCTGAAGGCCTTGCTGGCCACCAGCACCCCGATCGACGAGGTCGGGCACTCGATCACGATCTTCAGCCGGCCCTAGGTGTTCTGTCCGGGGAGGTTGCGATCGCCCGCGAGATCTACGCCAACCTTCCGCGATCGGCACCGATCGCCCCAGAGCCAGCCCTCCCGAGCACTGCTTGACGAACATAGGAGCATCGAACGCTTCAACCGCACTCTGCTGGAGGAATGGGCCTACGCCCAGCCCTACCGCACGGAGACCGAACGACGCCAAGCCCTGCCACACTGGCTGCACACCTACAACCACCATCGCGGACACACCGCACTCAACGGGCACCCACCCGCCATCCGCGTCCCCAACCTCACCGGTCAGTACACCTAGGTCACGGCCCGGGCTGCACCGACGGCGTGAACGTGGTCGGCGCCGCGGCCGGGTTGGGAATCGGCGAGGGCGTGGTGACCGGTTCGTCCGAGGGACCGGTGTCGCCCGTTTTCGTCCCGAGCACGGGCCCGAGGCCGGGCACCTGACCCGAAGGGCGAGCGTTGATGGGCTGTTTGTAGACATCGGCGTCGCTCCGGGAGCTGCCGGATTTGCCGCTGGCGTACTGCGGTGACTGAATTGCCCCGGGCTCGTGTGCCTTGTGGACGGCCACGGCGTCGGCGCGCGCCGGCTCACCGGACACGGTCGCTGCCGGCGAAAGTGGCTGCGGTGCAGGGGAAACGGGTTTCGGTGCGGCCGGAGCCGAGCCCACCGGGGGCGCTGCCGGGGTCACCGGGGCCGGCTCTCCGCCGGTCGCCAGGCCGGCCGTCACGGCGACCGCCGCACCACCGAGCAGGAGCGCGGCCGCCGTCGCCATGACGAGCTTTCTTCGGGGAACGACACGGGATCCAACAGCGCGGCCGTGGGGGTGTCAAGGTTCGAATCGTGATGTGGCAGCCAGGCGCTCGCCCCGCCTGGCTGCCACGGACTCGCCCGTCCGAAGCATGGAGGTCTACAGTAGACGGACGAAAGCCACTAAGCCGTGCCGCGTCGTTTCGTCCAGATGTCGTACGCGACCGCCGCGAGCAGGACCACGCCCTTGACCAGCATCACGCGCTCGCTCGGAGCACCGATCAGGGACATGCCGTTGTTGATCACCGCCATGATCAGCCCGCCGGTGATCGCGCCGACGACCTTCCCCACGCCGCCCTGCACGGCGGCGCCGCCGATGAACGCCGCGGCGATCGCGTCGAGCTCGAAGTTCACGCCGGCGGTCGGGCCGGCCTGGTTGAGCCGGCCGGCGAAGATGATCCCGGCGAGCGCGGCCAGCACGCCCATGTTCACGAAGATCCAGAACGCCACCGACTTGACCTTGACGCCCGACAGCGTCGCGGCCTGGAGATTGCCGCCGACCGCGTAGATGTGGCGGCCGAACACCGAGCGCCCGGCGACGAGCGAGTAGCCGACCACAAGCACGGCCAGCAGGATCAGCACCCACGGCAGGTTCTTGAACCGCGCGAGCTGCACGACCACGGCGAGCACCAGGATCGCGGCGCCGGCGACCTTCGCGACGAACACCGGGTACGGGTCCACGTCCTGCCCGTACCCGAGCCGCGCGGAGCGCTTGCGCTGCTGGGTGATCGCGATGGCGGCGACGGTGAGCACGCCGACGATCAGGCTGACCAGGTCGGCGCCGCCGAGCGGGCCGAGGCCGATGTTGCCGAGGTAGCCGTCGGTGAAGCCGTTGGACAGCGTGCGGATCGCGTCGGGGAACGGGCCGATGCCCTGATTGCCCAGCACGGTCAGCGTCAGCGCGCGGAACGCCAGCATCCCCGCCAGCGTCACGATGAAGGCCGGGATGCCGAAGTAGGCGACCCAGTACCCCTGCCACGCGCCGATCACCGCGCCCGTCACCAGGGTGATGAGCACCGCGAGCGGCCAGGGCACATGCAGGTTCACCATGAGCACCGCGGAGACGGCGCCGGTCATCGCGACCACCGAGCCGGCCGAGAGGTCGATGTGGCCGGAGATGATCACCAGGATCATGCCGATCGCGAGGATCAGCACGTAGGAGTTCTGCACGATGATGTTCGAGATGTTCTGGGGCTCGAGCAGCGCGCCGCCGGTGAGCACCTCGAACAGCACCACGATGAGGGCGAAGGCGACGTAGATCCCGCTCTGGCGCGGGTTGATCGAGATCCGCCTGCCCGGGGTGGCGGCCGGGGGCGCGGCGGGCCGGGCCGTGTCCGTTGTGGTCATGGGCGTTCCTTCGTCATGTACTGCATGAGCAGCTCCTGGGTGGCGTCCTCGCGGGCGACCTCACCGGTCACCCGGCCCGCGGACAGCGCGTAGATCCGGTCGCACAGACCGAGCAGCTCCGGCAGCTCGGAGCTGATGACCAGCACCGCCTTCCCTTGTGCGGCAAGGGAGTTGATGATCGAGTAGATCTCGAACTTCGCGCCGACGTCGATGCCGCGGGTCGGTTCGTCGAGGATCAGCACGTCCGGGTCGGTGAAGATCCACTTGGCCAGCACGACTTTCTGCTGGTTGCCGCCCGAGAGCTTCCCGGTCACGCTGCGCACGGTCGGGGCCTTGATCCGCAGGTCCTGCCGGAACCGCGCGGCGGTGTCGTGTTCGGCGTGCTCGTTGACCCAGCCGCGGCGTGCCAGCTTCCCGAGCCCCGCGGCCGAGACGTTGCGCTGCACGTCTTCGATGAGGTTGAGCCCGTAGCGCTTGCGGTCCTCGGTGGCGTAAGCGATGCCGTGGCGCACGGCGTCGCGGACCGACCGGACGTCGATCGGCACGCCGTCCTTGATCAGCCGCCCGGAGATGCCGGTGCCGTAGGAACGCCCGAACACGCTCATCGCCAGCTCGGTGCGACCCGCGCCCATCAGCCCGGCCAGGCCGACCACCTCCCCGCGTCGCAGCGTGAGGTTGGCGCCCTCGACCACGACCCGGCCCGGCTGGGTGGGGCTGTGCACGGTCCAGTCCTCGATCCGCAGCACCTCCTCGCCGATGTCGGGCTCCCGTGGCGGGAAACGGTGCTCCAGGTCGCGCCCGACCATGCCGGTGATCAGCCGCTCCTCGGTGAGCCCGGCCGCGTCGAGGGTCTCGATCGTCCGGCCGTCGCGCAGGATCGTGACGGTGTCGGCGATCGCGATCACCTCGCCGAGCTTGTGGGAGATGATCACCGACGTCACGCCCTCGTCGCGCAGCCCGCGCAGCAGGTCGAGCAGGTGCGCCGAGTCGTCGTCATTGAGCGCGGCGGTCGGCTCGTCGAGGATGAGCAGCTTCACCTGCTTCGACAGCGCCTTGGCGATCTCCACGAGCTGCTGCTTGCCGACGCCGAGGTCGCGCACCGGCGTGACCGGGTTCTCCGCGAGGCCGACGCGCCGCAGCAACTCGCCGGCCTCGTGGTTGGTGCGGTTCCAGTCGATGAACCCGCGCCGCGCCCGCTCGTTGCCGAGGAAGATGTTCTCCGCGATCGAGAGCTGCCCGCACAACGCCAGCTCCTGGTGGATGATCACGATTCCCCGGCGTTCGCTGTCGCGCACCGAACCGAACTCGCACGCCTCGCCGTCGAACCGGATCTCCCCGGCGTAGCTGCCGTGCGGGTGCACCCCGGAGAGCACCTTCATCAGGGTCGACTTCCCGGCGCCGTTCTCGCCGCAGATCGCGTGGATCTCCCCGCGGCGCACGGAAAGGGTGACGTCGGCGAGCGCGGTGACCCCGGGGAAGGTCTTCGTGATCCCGCGCATGCCGAGCAGTTCCGTCATTTCAGCTGCCCCGCCGTGTAGTAGCCGGAGTCGAGGAGTTCCTTCTGGTAGTTGGTCTTGTCCACGACCACGGGCTGCAGCAGGTAGGAGGGCACGACCTTCTTGCCGTTGTTGTAATCCGTGGTGTTGTTGACCTCCGCCTTGCCGCCCTTGAGGACGGAGTCGGCCATCTTCACGGTGACGTCGGCGAGCTTGCGGGTGTCCTTGAACACCGTCGAGTACTGCTCGCCGGCGATGATGGACTTGACCGACGCGACCTCGGCGTCCTGGCCGGTGACCACCGGGTAGGGCTGGCCGGCGGTGCCGTAGCCGTTGCTCTTGAGCGCCGAGAGGATGCCGATGGACAGGCCGTCGTACGGCGAGAGGACGCCGTCGACCTTCGCGCCGCCGCCGTAGGTCTTGGTGAGCAGGTCCTCCATGCGCCGCTGGGCGGTGGCCGGGTCCCAGCGCAGGATCGCGGTCGGCGCGAACGTCGTCTGGCCGCTCTTCACCACGAGCTTGCCGCTGTCCATGAGCGGCTTGAGCACGGACATGGCGCCGTTGAAGAAGTACGTCGAGTTGTTGTCGTCGGGCGAGCCGCCGAACAGCTCGATGTTGAACGGCCCCGGGCCCGTGCCGAGGCCCTTCAGCAGCGAGTTCGCCTGCTGGACCCCGACCTTGTAGTTGTCGAATGTCGCGTAGTAGTCGACGTTCGGGCTGTTGAGCAGCAGCCGGTCGTAGGCGATCACCGGGATCTTGTGGTCGGCCGCTTCCTGCAGCTGCGTGGTGATCGCGGTGCCGTCGATGGAGGCGATCACGAGCAGCTTCGCGCCCTTGGTGATCTGGTTCTCGATCTGGTTGACCTGCGTGGGGATGTCGTTCTCGGCGTACTGCAGATCGACCTTGTACCCCAGCTTCTCCAGCGCCGACTTGATGTTGTCGCCGTCGTGGATCCAGCGTTCCGACGACTTCGTCGGCATCGTGACCCCGACGAGCGCGCCGGCGGACGAGCCCGCGGCGGGCGCCTGGTCGGCCGTCTTGACGCTCGAACCGCAGGCGGCCAGCGTCAGGGCCAGCGCGGCGACGGTGACCCCTCGGATTCCTCGGCTGAACTTCATTGTTCGTGCTCCTTTCAGAAGCCCTGGGCGAGCCGGTGGTAGGCCTGGTTCCAGCGGATCCGGTCGGCGAACCCGGAGGTGGTGGTGCCGGCGTCGATGGTCAGGAGCTCGACGCCGAGCAGGTCGGCGAAATCGCGGAGGGTCTCGACCGGCACGGCTTGCGTCAGCACGGTGTGGTGCGGCGCGCCGGCGGTGATCCACGACTCGGCCGACGTGGCGAGCGACGGCGCGGGCCGCCAGACCGCGCGCGCGACGGGCAGGCTGGGCAGCGGCTCGTCGGGTGGGACGACCTCGATCTCGTTGGCCACCAAGCGGAACCGGTCGCCGAGGTCGGCCAGGCCGAGCACCACGCCGGGACCGGGGGCGGCGTCGAACACGAGCCGCACCGGGTCCTCGCGGCCGCCGATGCCGAGCGGGTGGATCTCGCACGACGGGCGCGCGGCGGCGATGCTCGGGCAGACTTCGAGCATGTGCGCGCCGAGGATCTTCGGCTCGCCCGGCCCGAAGTGGTAGGTGTAGTCCTCCATGAACGACGTGCCGCGGCCGGTGCCGGCCCCCATCGCCTTCACCGCGGCGAGCAGGGCCGAGGTCTTCCAGTCGCCTTCGCCGCCGAAGCCGTAGCCCTCGGCCATCAGCCGCTGCACGGCCAGCCCCGGCAGCTGCCGCAGGCCGCCGAGGTCCTCGAAGTTCGTGGTGAACGCGCCGAAACCGCCCTCGGTGAGGAACAGCCGCAGCCCCAGCTCGACTTTCGCCGCGTAGCGCAGGGCCTCGTGACGGGCGCCGTCTTCGGCGAGCTCCGGCGCCAGGTCGTAGGCCGACGCGTATTCGGCGACCAGCTCGCCGGTGTCCTTTTCGGACACGTTGTCGACGAGCTCGACGAGGTCGTTCACACCGTAGGTGTTGACGGAGACACCGAAGCGCAGCTCGGCCTCGACCTTGTCGCCTTCGGTCACGGCGACGTCGCGCATGTTGTCGCCGAAGCGAGCCAGCCGCAGCTCGCGCAGGTGGTCCGCGCCGATCGCGGCCCGGGCCCACGCGTCGATCCGGTCGACGACCACCGGGTCGCCCGCGTGCCCGGCGACGGTCTTGCGCGGCACGGAAAGGCGCGTCAGCACGTGGCCGAACTCCCGGTCGCCGTGCGCGGCCTGGTTGAGGTTCATGAAGTCCATGTCGATGCTGTGCCACGGCAGGGCTTCGTTGAGCTGGGTGTGCAGGTGCAGCAACGGTTTGCGCAGCGCGTCGAGCCCGCCGATCCACATCTTCGCCGGCGAGAAGGTGTGCATCCACGCGATCACCCCGACGCAGGAGGTGTCGGCGTTGGCCTCGAGCAGCAGCCGGCGGATCGCGGAGGCCTCCGTCAGCACCGGTTTCCCGACGAGCTCGGCCGAAAGCCGTCCCGTCGAGGCGAGCAGCCGCTGGATCTGCAGCGACTGGCCCGCGACCTGCGCCAGCGTGTCCTCGCCGTAGAGCGCCTGGCTCCCGGTGAGGAACCAGACCTGGGGTTTGTTCTGCGAAGCCATTTGTCTCCTCGTCGTGTGCGCCGGCCGGGCTCAGCGCTGGCCGTAGACGTTCTGGTAGCGCGTGTAGAGCCGGTCGACGTCCTCGGCCGGCAACGGTTTGGGCGCGCCGAGCTCGAATGCCTTGTGGACGGTCCGGGCCACGTCCTCCACCAGCACCGCCGCCTTCACCGCGTCGCGGGCGGTGCGCCCGACGGTGAACGGGCCGTGGTTGCGCATGAGAACGGCGGGCGAGCGGCTGGCCCGCAGCGTCTCGACGATGCCGCGGCCGATGGAATCGTCGCCGATCAGCGCGAACGGCCCGACCGGGATCTCCCCGCCGAACTCGTCGGCGATCATCGTGAGCACGCACGGGATGGGCTCGCCGCGCGCGGCCCACGCGGTGGCGTAGGTGGAGTGCGTGTGCACGACGCCGCCGACGTCGGGCAGGTGCCGGTAGACGTAGGCGTGGGCGGCTGTGTCCGACGAGGGCGCGAGGTCGCCGTGGCGCAGCCGCCCGCGCAGGTCGGTGACGACCATGGTGTCGGCGGACAGGTCGTCATAGGAGACCCCGGACGGCTTGATCACCATCAGCTCGCGCCCGGGCACCCGCGCCGAGACGTTACCCGCGGTCCAGGCGACCAGCTCGTTGCGCGTGAGCTCGCCGTGCAGGTCCGCGACGGTGCGGCGCAGTTCGGCGACGGTGCCGAGCAGCTCGTCGGTCAGCGACATGTCAGGACTGTCCTTTCGCCGGCGGTGGCGGTGGCGTGGCGGCGGGCCGCGAGGCGGTGCAGCACGTCGCTGCCGCCGCGGCCGAAGTGGTCGTGCAGCTCGCGGTAGTCGGCGTAGAGCTCGTCGTAGGCACGGGCGTTTTCCGGGATCGGCCGATACCCGTCGCGGTGGAGCGAGCCCATTGCGCGAGAAGCCGCGGTGATGTCCGGGTGAGCGCCGGCCGCCACAGCGGCGTGGAGGGCCGAGCCGAGCGCCGGCCCCTGCGCGGACCCGATCACCGACAGGGGCACGTTCACCACGTCCGCGTAAAGCTGCATCAGGAAGGCGTTGCGGACGAGCCCGCCGGCCACGACCAGCTCGGTGACCGGTACGCCCGAGTCCCGGAAGGCTTCGATGATCGTGCGGGTGCCGAACGCCGTGGCCTCCAGCAGCGCCCGGTAGGTGTCCTCGGCGCGGGTGGCCAGCGTCTGGCCGACGACGACGCCGGACAGGTCGTGGTCCACCAGCACCGAGCGGTTGCCGCTGTGCCAGTCGAGCGCGACCAGCCCGTGCGCGCCGATTTCCTGCGCCGACGCCAACGCCGTGAGGTGCTCGTGGAGCGAGACGCCCGCTCGCCGCGCGTCCTCGTGGTAGGCGGCCGGCACGCCGTGCTCGACGAACCAGCCGAAGATGTCGCCGACGCCGCTCTGCCCGGCCTCGTAGCCCCACAGCCCGGGCACGATCCCGCCGTCGACGACGCCGCACATGCCGGGGACCTCACGCAGCTCTTCGGCGTTGAGCACGTGACACGTCGAGGTGCCCATGATCGCGACCATCCGGCCGGGTTCGACGGCCTGCGCGGCGGGCGCGGTCACGTGCGCGTCGACGTTGCCGACCGCGACGGCGATGCCTTCCGGCAGACCGGTCCACGCCGCCGCTTCGGCGGTGAGCGAACCGGCCCGGTCGCCGAGGCGCCCGAGCGGCCGGTCGAGCTTGTCCGCCACGAAGTCCGCGAACCCGGGGTTCAGCTCGCGCAGGAAATCGGCGCCCGGGTACTCGCCGTCCTGCAGGATGCCCTTGTATCCGGCAGTGCAGGCGTTGCGGACATAGTGGCCGGTCAGCCGCCAGACGATCCAGTCGGCCAGCTCGACCCAGTGCGCCGTCGCCGCGTAGACGGCGGGCGCCTCTTCCAGGACCTGCAGCGCCTTGGCGAACTCCCATTCCGACGAGATCCGCCCGCCGTAGCGGGGCAGCCACTTCTCGTCGCGGGCGCGGGCGAGCTCGGTGATCCGGTCGGCCTGCGGCTGGGCGGCGTGGTGGCGCCACAGCTTCACGTAGGCGTGCAGCTCGCGCTCGAACTCCGGCAGCTCGCACAGCGGCGTTCCGTCCACAGTGGTCGGAACCACCGTGCACGCGGTGAAGTCGGTGCCGAGGCCCACGACATCGGCGGGATCGGCGCCGGCTTCGCGGAGCGCGGCGGGGACGGCGGTGCGCAGCACCCCGACGTAGTCCGAGGGGACCTGCAGCGCCCAGTCCGGCGGCAACGGCTCGCCGGTCACGGGCAGCGTCCGGTCGACGACGCCGTGCGGGTACTCGTACACGGCGGTGCCCAGCTCGGCGCCGTCGGAGACCCGCACCACGACGGCGCGGCCCGAGAGCGTGCCGAAGTCGACGCCGACCACGAGGGGCTCGTGAATGTTAGCGTTAACATTCGGAGAGTGCGGGGACACGTGGTTCTCCTTCGGTGGGGACCGCGCTCAGCGTGGTCCGGTGCTCTCCCGGACGATCAGCTCGGGCTCGACCAGATGGCGCACGTGCTGGTCGCCGCCGCCCATCCGTTCGGTCAGCAGCCCGAAGGTGCGCCGGCCGACCTCGATGAAGTCCTGGCGCACCGTGGTCAGCGGCGGCGTGAAGTACGCCGCCTCGGGGACGTCGTCGAAGCCGGCCACGTGCACGTCCGCCGGCACGCCGATGCCGGCTTCGGTGAACGCGCGCAGCAGCCCCAGCGCCATCTGGTCGTTGGCCGCGAACACCGCGTCCAGCCCGCCGTCGGCGGCGGACACTTTCCTGGCCAGCGCCCGGCCGGCGGCGTAGCCCGACGCCGGGCTCCAGTCGCCGCGGATGACGGGCGGCACTTCGGCGCCGTGGCGCTCCAGCGTCTCGCGCCAGCCGCGCTCGCGCTCGAGCGCCTCCAGCCAGTCCTCCGGCCCGGCGACGTGCCACACCGTGCGGTGCCCGAGCGCGAGCAGGTGCTCGGTCGCGCGGCGGGCTCCGTCGTACTGGTCCACGGAGATCACCGGAACCGGCGCGCCCTCTCCGCCGCCGACGGCGACCACCGGGACCGCCGAGGGCACTCCCGCCAGTGCTTGCCCGGCCGTGACGTGCGGGGCGATCACGACGATCCCCTCCACGGCTTGGCGCCGCAGGCTCTCCACCGCGTCCGCGATGGACGAGCGGCCCGGGCGGCTCACGCTCGAGATCGTGATGGCGTAGCCGGCTTCCCGGGCGGCGTTCTCGATGCCGTGCAGGGTGCTCGCGGGTCCGTACAGATTGGACTCCAGTGCGACGACCCCGAGCGTGCCGGAACGGCCCGTGACGAGCGCGCGGGCCGCGGAGTTGGGCCGGTAACCCAGCTCCTCCACCGCGGCCATCACCCGCGCGCGGGTCTCGGGGCGGACCGGGCCGGTGCCGTTGATGACCCGCGAGACAGTCATGTGGGACACGCCCGCGAGCCCGGCCACGTCCGTCAGGCTCGCCTGCCGATCTCCCGCCGCTCCTGCTGACACTACGTCACCGCCTTCCTCGTCCGGGTGGTCCGCGTCACTCTTTCCGGCGCATAGTGTTAGCGATAACAGTCACCCGGTCAAGACTCGGCTCGGTTACGACCTGGCCTCCTGATCGGCGAGCCACGCCGCACCCCGGCGGGCCGAAGCGCGCGACAGCCATGCCTCCTGGACCACTTCCGCCAGCTCGGCCCGGCTGATCTCGCCGAGCCGGCAGGCCCGCACGAGCACCGACAGGTGGCCGCGGAAGTGCGGCGTCGTGAAAAACGGTGAGTTCTCGTCCTGGACGAGTGCTGCCTTGTCGCCTTCGGACGGCACCCAGAACACGATCACGTCCGGGTAGCGCTCGCCCGTCTCCGGGTCGACCGCGTCCGGGCGGGGGTTGCGGAAGAAGACGAACGACTTGCCCCCGACCTGGTACACCGGCTTGTGCTCGGTTCCGGGCCAGACGGTGACGTGCGGCATCCCGAGAGCGAGCTCGTGGACGTCTTCGACACACGCGGGGCGGCTGTCGTCCGGCACGGGGTCAGTGTAAAGCGCAATCGCGCCCGCCTGGTGGGTTCAACTGCTCCGCCGGTGCCCCGAGGGTCCACATCGGACACCACTCGCCGGAGATCGCCGGTGCCGCGTGGGACTCGCCGGTCGGCGGGATCGTCCACGCGGCCCGGCCGTGGTTCAGCGGCGCCGCCGGCTGACGCGGCGCGCGGTCCGCCGCGACGTGCGGCGAGCGACCCTGCGGGATCCGAACATGGTGGTCCCTCCTGATTCAGGTACGGCTGGGGGTGGCGGTCTCGAAGGCGTGCAGTTGCTGCGCTTCCTCCGCCGTGACCAGGCCGATGGCGACGAGGTCGAGCGGGCTGATGAAGCCGTCGGAGATGCGGAACCCGCCCGCTTCCGCGATGGCGTCGCGCAGGGGGATGGCCCAGCGGTGTTCCAGCAGCACGAGGGCGGCCGCCGAACCGTCCGGGATTTCCTCCAGGACGTCCCAGGCGTCTTCGTCGGAGAACACCTCGACGCCGTCCGCGGCCGCCTCGGCACCCGCGACCGCGCCGGCCTCCATGCCTTCCTCACCTTCGATTCCGAGCCCGATCAGCGCCCCGACCTTGCTGCCGAGCTCGACGGCCTCTTCGTCGCTGAGGTTGCTCAGGTGGGCGACCTCGATCCCGCCGTCGGAATCCTTGTGCACGGCCAGCGCGTCGACCACGTTGACGGTGCCACTTTCCCTCAGGCGCTCGAGTTCGGTGATGATCGCGCCGTGGAAGTCCGGGTCCGGAAATCCCAGTACGACGAGCTGGATGGGTCCGATCGTCATTATCCTGCCTCCGTTCTGCGTCGCGTCCCTCATGGCGAGCATCTGGGGGCGGGTCGGGAACGGCCTCATCTGCGGGAGGTGAGCTTGCGTCAGACTACGAGCGCTCGCCGGACGAAGAGGATCGTCGGGGTGAAGCCGGCCTTCGCGAAGATCCCGGACGCCCCCGCCGGACTCGGCGCGTCGACTTTCACGCTGGCCTGGTCGAAACCGTGCTCGGCCGCAGCCCGCAGCGCGTGCCCGAGCAGCGCTCCGGCGACACCGCGGTTGCGGTAGGCCGGGATCGTCCCGAGGACCATGAAGTGCGCGTCGCGGATGCCGGTCGCCGCGACGTCGCCCTCCCATTGGTTGGCCACGAGCACCCCCGCGACAGCTTCTTCGGCGCGCAGCAGGAAACTCGCCTCGGGTCGCAGGGTGTGGTTGGCGATCTTGTTCCGCCAGCTGTCGGCGGGAACCGGCGCCGGCACCCAGGAGTCCGCGTACGCCTTGTTACGGGTCAACCGGAACTCCTCGTCGTTGTCCGCCGACCACGGCTCGATCCGCAGCCCTGGCGGGATCGCGGGTTCGGGAAGCGCGGCGCCGAGCGGGTGCTCCAGGTGCTGGAAGTACCGAACGGGCACGAAGCCTCGCGGGCCCACGAGTTCGGCCACACCGGGGATGTGCGCGGCCTTGTGGACGTCGATCGCCAGCTTCAGCGCCGGGTGGCGCAGCGCGTGCAGCGTTTTCGCCGCCGCCACCCCGGCTTCGACGAGCTCGGTGCCGATACCGCGGCGCCGGAAGTCCGGGTGCACGCCACCGTCGAGGTACACGCGGTGGGTTTCTTCCGCGAACCGCTTGTAGCGGATCTTCATGTACCCGACCATCATGTCCCCGTCGAACGCCGCGAGGCTCGCGCGCTCCAGGTCCGCGTAGGGGTCAATGAGCTCCTGGAACGTGTCCTGCGCCGTGTACGTCTCGCCGATCCGGTCGACGGTCTCCATCGCGTTGAGCAGGTCGGCCGCCGCCTGCGCGTCGTCGCGGGTGAGAGGGCGCCAGGTGAGCGACGTGGTGTCCACGCGCCCGAAGGTATTCACCCACGGCCGGGCTGTCGCGTCGTTTTCCGCCAAAACCGATCGCTGACGGCCGTATGCGCTCAGTACGCTCACGCGGCTGAAAAAGCACCAGATGGGGGAGTGAGCCGATGAGTCAATACTTCGAGGTCGGCGACAAGACGTTGTGGAATCCGTCCAACGGCGTCGGTTTGCTGTTCCGCTCCGCCGAGGCCGTGGCCCCGATCGTCGAGCTGCCCACGGGGATCGGCCCTGCGGCCGCCGACGAGTGGGCGGTCGACCTGCCGGTCTTCACCGCCTTCGTCGATGCCCTCGTCGACCGCTATCAGCGCTCGAACCACCTGATCCTGCGGTCGATGGTGGAAGGCTTCCTCGCCACGGCGATGGTTCTGCTCGACTGCGCAGGTGCCGAAATCCCGGCGCTCGGCCGCGAGCCGGGCCCCGACGTCCGCGACATCTCGATGGTCGGAACCCAGCCGCCGGCCGGGAAGCTCGCCGAGCTCCGCGCCGCTCACGCACGCGCGATGCCCACCTGATCACCGGAAACGCCCACGGCGGCACCAAAGCCGTAACCGGTGCCGCCGTGCCCGCGAGGATCAAGCGGACTTCTCCGCCTCGTGCCGGGCTTTCGCCTCCTCCAGGGCCTGGCCCTGCCGGCTGTGCAGCTCGGCCCGCAGCTTCTTCGCCTGAGCCTCGGTCGCGGCGAGGCGGTCGAGCCGCTGCTGGAAGTGCGGGGCGACGGCTTCGGCGAACAGCTCGTAGTGCCGCGCCGTGGCGGCCGGGGTCGCCCACTCGTGCGCCATCATCAGGTACGAGCCGAAGCCGCCCTTCGACTGCGCCTCGAGGTTGCCGATCTGGCGGATCGCGTCCTGCGGGGTGCCGATCACGCCGATGCCGCTGGCGTTGATCCAGTCGACGCGCTCGGTGAAGGTCGCGCCGCCGGGTTCGAAGTGGGGGACGGCGGCGACGTGCTGCAGGTAGTCGCACCAGTCGTCCAGGCCGTGCTCGACTTCGGCGTAGGCCTGTTCCTTCGTCTCGGCCAGGTGCATCGGCCCGACGAGGCGCCAGCCGTCGCGGTTCATCGTGGTGCCGAACTGCGTGGCGCGTTCCTCGGCGACGTCCCAGTGCTGGGCCAGCAGGTCGAGGTCGCCGGTCAGGGTCGCGCCGATCGACAGGAGGCTGAGCCCGTGCTTGCCGGCGATGCGCGGCCCCGACGGCGACGCGATCGCGGCGACGCCGACCTCCAGCCCGCCCTGGGTGAAGGGCCGCAGCTGGCAGAGCGCGTCGCGCAGCTGGTAGCGGTCGGTTTTGGCCGTCACGGGTTCGGCGCCGTTGAGCAGCTGCATCAGCACGTCGGTGTCCTCTTCCAGTGCGCCACGCTGGCTGAGGGGGTCGAGACCGATCATGGACGCGTCGGTCGGCAGCGAGCCCGGGCCAAGGCCGAGCATGAACCGGCCGCGCGTGAGGTGGTCGAGCAGGATCGCGCGGTCGGCCACCCACAACGGGTTGTGGTACGGCAGCGAGAGCACGCCGGTGCCGAGCTTGATCGTCTTCGTCTGAGCCGCGACGTGGGCGATGAAGATCTCCGGGCTCGCGATGAGCTCGACGCCGCAGGAGTGGTGCTCGCCGATCCACGCTTCGTCGTAGCCCAGCCGGTCGAGCAGCTTGATCGTCTCGACGTCGCGAGCCAGGGCCGCGACCGGGCTCTTGATCGGTGAGGCGTGGAACGGGGCCATGAAGACGCCGAAACGCATGAGTCCTCCTTGACTTCGCCGGCCGGGTGATCGACGGTAACGCCGGTGTGGCGCGCCACACCGGGCTCGAGGCGGAAGCGTTCAAAAGATGAACACCCCGCCCGATCGGGGGCTGGCCGCGCGCTTCGCCGATCCTGCACACTCGGGGTTTCCCGGCGACGACGCCAGGAGAGGAGCCGCCCGTGCCCACCTCGGACGTCTGGCAGCAGTTCCTCGAGGCCGATCGCCGCGGGGCGGCGCGGCCGGAGATCGAGGAGTCGTGGGTTCGGTCGCGGCAGTCCGGCGTCGATCCCGAGCGGCTCGACCTCGCGCCCGCCCGGTTCGACCCCGAAACCCTGCTGGTCGCCGTCGGCAGCCGTGTCATCCCCGGCACGGCCGACTTGCTCGTGGGCGACGCCGCGTCGGTCGCCTTGGTCGACCCGTGCGGCACCCTGACCTGGCGCTGGGAGTCCGACCCCGCGTTGCGCCGTGACCTGCAGCAGGTGGAGGTCGAGCCCGGGCACCGCTACGTCGAGGACGGTGTCGGCACCTGCGGGGTCGGGCTCTCGATGGCGGTGCGGTCCGCGTCGATGGTGGTCGGGGCCGAGCACTACAAACAGGCCTGGCACCCCTACACCTGCGCGACCGCGCCGATCGTCGACCCGACCACGCGGCTGCTGCTCGGCTCGGTCAACGTGTGCTGCCGCGCCGAGCACACCAACCGTTTCGTGATGGCCGCCGTCGTCGCCTTCGCCGAGCGCCTGCGTTCGGCGTTGCGAGACGCGGCCACGCCCCGGCAGCGCCGGCTCGTCGACGCGCACATGACGTTCCGCTCCCTGCCCGGCACCACGGTGATCACACTCGACGGCGAGATCATGATCAGCGACGGCGGCCCCACCGCGACCCTGCCCGACCGCGCGACGCTGTGGTCGATGCTGCGGGAAGCCGGCCCCTCGGCCACGCACCTGCCCCTCGCCGACGGCCGCGTCGCCATCGTCCGCCCCGTCACACCCGGCCGGTTCGAGGACGGCTGTGTCCTGATCTTCAGCGCGGTTTCGTTGTCGGAGCACGAAAACCCGCTCCAGAACGCGGAAGCCGAGATCATCCGCGAGGTCCTGATCGCCTGCCGCGGCAACAAGACCGCGGCGGCGCACCGGCTCGGCATGTCGCGCGGCACCCTGTACAAGCGTATCCGCCGCTACGGCCTGGGCGACTGAGCTTCACCGCTGGGCGTGCTTCGGCAGGAACCGGACCAGCAGCAGCACCAGCACGTAGATGCCGGCGCAGAGGCCGAACACCAGCTCGGCAGCGCAAACGTAGTTTGCCGGCGAAGGTTGCCCGACGCGGGCGAAGAACACAGTGCCGAGCGCGGCGACGCCAATGGCGTTGGCGAACTGCTGGGCGGCGTTGAGCACGCCGGCGCCGGTGCCGACCTCTTCGGTGGTGGCATCCCCGAGGATGAAGTCGAACAGCGGCACGAACAGCAGCCCGGAACCGAGCCCGGTCACGAGCAGGGCCGGGGCCAGTTGCCACACGGTGATGGCGGCGCCCCAGTGGGCGATCGACCACCAGAGACCGAGCAGGCCGACGACCGCGACGGCCAGTCCCAAGTCGAGGTTGAAGCGGCCGAGCTTCCCGGCCAGGACGGCACCGGACACGAGCGTGGCGACCGCGGTGCCGACCGCCCACGGGATCAGGGCGAAGCCGGTCTGCAGCGGTGACCAGTTCAGGCCGGACTGCAGCAGCAGGTTGAGCACCAGGACGAACGCGCTGAGCGCGGCGTAGAACCCGCCGACGATCAGCAGGCCCACCACGAAGCTGCGCTTGCGGAACAACGACGGCGCGATGACCGGATGCGCGCTGCGGCGTTCGGACGCGACGAACAGCCCGAAGGCCACCAGGCCGGCGGCGATCATCACGTACGTCCACGCGGGCCAGCCGAGGTCGCGGCCCTGGATGAGCGGCACGATCAGCAGCGCCGAACCGGCGGTGAGCAGGCCGACGCCACGCAGGTCGAGGCGCGCGGTGCGGTCTTCGCCGCTGTGGCGGGGGAGAACCCACCAGGCGAGTGAGTCGGCGAGGACGCCGAACGGGACGTTGATGAGGAAGATCGAGCGCCATTCGCCGCCGAAGAGGTCCAGGTGCAGCAGCCAGCCGGCCAGGACCGGGCCGGCGACCGTGGCCAGGCCCATGATCGGGCCGAAGGGCATGAGCGCCTTGCGCAGGGGCTCCGGCGGAAAGACGATCTTCACCAGCGCGAGACCCTGCGGGATCATCACGGAGCCGAACAGGCCCTGGAACACGCGGGCGGTGATGAGGAACCCGGCGCTGGGCGCCAAGCCGCAGGCCAGCGACGCGACGGTGAAGCCGGCCATGCCCAGCAGGAACAGCCGCCGGCGGCCGAGCAGGTCACCGAGGCGGCCCGAGGTGATGAGGCCGAGCGCGAACGCCGCGGTGTAGGCCGAGAGCACCCACTGCAGCGTCATCGGCCCCCCGCCGAGGTCCGCGCGGATCGAGGGTCCGGCCAGGTTGGCGACGCTCGTGTCGACGAGGTCCATGAGCTCGGCGACGACCACGACGACCAGCACCAGCCAGGCCTGTCGGAGGGGAAGCGATGTCGTTGGTGGCGCGGTTGACGAACTAAGTTCAGTAGTCACGAACTAAGTTCTAAGCGACGAACTAAGTTCGTGTCAAGGTAGGGTGGCGCACATGCCCGCCGCCTCCCAACGTGCTCAGCGCTCCGAGTCCCCCGCTTCCCGCAAGCCGCCTATCACCGCCGAGCGCATCACGGACGCCGCGCTGCAAGTCGTCGCCACCGAGGGCTACGACGCGCTGACCATCCGCCGCGTCACCGCCGTGCTGGGCACCGGCCCGTCGTCGCTCTACGCCCACATCACCACGAAGACCGACCTCGACGACCTGCTCATCGGCCGGCTGTGCTCGGAAATCTCCTTGCCCGAGCCGGACCCCGCCGCGTGGCGGCAGCAGGTCCACGACGTCTACGCCCAGATGCGCGACCAGTACCTCAAGTACCCCGGCGTGTCCCGCGCGGCGCTCGCTTTGGTCCCCACGCACCTGGAAACCCTGCGCGTCAGCGAGGGCATCCTGGGTCTCTTGCTGGCCGGCGGTGTCCCCGCGCAGACCGCGGCGTGGGCGCTGGATTCACTCACGCTGTACGTCACCGTGTATACCTGGGAACGCTCGCTGGTCCACCAGCGCCGGAAGAACGAGGACGACGACTGGGTGCTCAGCCGGGAGGACCTCGTCGAGCGGCTCGGTGCTCTGCCGGCCGAGCGGTTTCCCCACACCCGGCGCCACGCGGCCGAGTTGACGTCCGGGTCCGGTCACGACCGGTTCGACTTCACCCTGTCCTTGATGCTCGACAACCTCGTCGCTTCTTGATCGCTGATCGCGAAGCGGTGAGGTTGTCGAGTCAGACCGGGTTCCCCGCGGCTCAGCCGTGCGGGTCGTCCACTTTCAGCTGTTCTCCCGTCGTCGCCACGAACACGACCAGCAGTTTCGCCGGTTCGGTCGCGCTGACGTTGTCCGTGGCGACGTGGTGCGCGCCCGGCTGTTCGGTCCAGTTTTCGCCCTGGTGGTAGGCGTGGGCGGGCTGGCCTTCGAGCTGGCTGCGGATCGTGCCTTCGAGCACGTAGGCGTAGACGAAAGCGTCGCCGTGGCGGTGGGGGGCCGCGCCGGCGGACGGCGGGAACGAGACGATCGACGAGGTGAACGTCTTGCCCGGGATGTTCGGCAGGGCCTGGGCGAGAAGCGGGGTCAGCGTCTCGGCAGGATGACCGGAAACAGAGGCCGGAGCCGAAGCCGGAGCCGCGGCCTGGGACTCGGCTGCGGACGAGCAGCCGGCGACCGCCACCGCGGTGAGCAGCAGGCCGCCGGCGACACGTGGGTTGATCACTCGGCCACCTGGATGATCGTCTTACCCGGAGTCCGCTGCCGCCGCGCGAACGCTTCGGCCGTCTCGGCGAGCGGGCGCACGTTGCTGACGATCGGCTTGAGCCGTCCGTCGCGGACGCGCTGGGCCAGGTCCGCCAGGCGCACGCGATCCGGTTCCACCACGAAGAAAACGGCGCGCCCGTCGGCCGGCTGCACCTCGGGGGGCGCGGCGATGGTCACGACGGTGCCGCCGGGGCGCACCAGCTTCGTCGAGCGCTCGAGGACCTCGCCGCCGATCACGTCGAGGATCACGTCGGCCGGGCCGGCGGACTCGAAGGAGGCGGTGTCCACAAAGTAGTGCGCGCCGAGGCCGAGCACGAAGTCGCGGTCGGCAGGGCGGCCGGTGCCGATCACTTGGGCGCCCGCCTCGTGGGCGAGCTGCACCGCGATGGACCCGACACCGCCGGCGGCACCGTGGATCAGCAAGGTCTGGCCGGCGGACAGCGAAGCGTGGTCGAACAGGGCCTGCCACGCCGTCAGCCCCGAGATCGGCAGCGCGGCGGCCACGGTGTGGTCGATGTCCGCGGGAAGCGGCGCGAGGTTGCGGGCCTCGACGGCGGTGTACTCGGCCAGGGAACCGTCGCGCAGCCAGTCGGTGAGGCCGAACACGCGCTGCCCGACACTCAGGCCGGTGGTGCCGTAACCCAGCTCGGCGACGACGCCGGACAGCTCGTGCCCGGGCACGCTGGGCGTGCGGTCGCGGCCGGCGCGGTCGGTCCAGGTGCCGGGCCACTCGAGCTCGCCCGGGGTGAAGCCGGCGGCGTGCACGCGCACGATGACGTCGTTCTCGGCGGCGTGCGGGTGGGGCACGTCGGCGAGCTTGAGGCCGCCGACGCCCGCGCTTTGGTCCTGTGCGGTGATGGCTTGCATGTCATGTCCTTTCAGGACAGTCAGTGGTGTCGGGGTGCAACGAGTTCAGCGACGCGCCGGGTCGAAGAGGACTGCACGGCCGCGCTCACGGACAGCACCGCGACGAACGCGAGGTACACGTAGCCCGTCGTCTCCAGCCCCCAGGACGGCTCCACCAGCCCGGCCGCCAGCGACGGGAGGCTCAGCGCCGCGTAGCTGACGACGTAGGCCGCGGAGAACACTTCCGACCGCGTCTTCGTGGTGGTGGCCGCGCTGATGCCGCGCAGCGTCCCGGTGAATGTCAGGCCGACGCCCAGCCCGGCGATCACTGACCCGCCGAGGAAGCCGTCCGCGGAGCCGAAACCCAGGGCGCCTGCCAGCACCGCCGCGCCCACGACCAGCAGGACCGCGCCCATCAGGGTCGCGATCCGGGCGGTGTGCCGCGCCGCCCACAGGCCGCCCGCGCTGTTGGCGAGGAACAGCACCGCGATGGCGAGGCCGCCCGCGGCGCCGAACCGCACGTGCAGGACCTCGGTCACGAGCGACGGGGCGAGCGCGAGGAACAACCCGGTCAGTGACCACCCCGCGACGATGGCGGGCACCGCGCCGAAGAACGCCCGGTGCGTCTCGCGCGGCACGCGGACGCGCGGGCGCAGCGACGTCAGCACGCCAGGCCGTGGGCCGGCCGTCTCGGGGATGGCGAAGACCAGCGCGGCGACGGCCATGAACGCCACGGTGAGCACCGGGAAGACCACCGCGTCGGGTTGTGGGCCGGCCTGCACGAGCAGGCCTGTCACACCGCCACCGGCGGCGAGCCCGAAACTCGTCCCCACGGCGGTCATCGTCGGCCCGCGGTGCGGGCGATCCGCGGGGGAGAACTCGACCAGCCCGGCGGCCAGCGCGCCCGTCGCCATCCCGGTGGCGAGGCCCTGCACGATCCGGGCGGTCACGAGCGCGCCGACCCCGCCGGCCGCCCAGAAGATCGCCGTGCCGGCCGCGGCCACCAGGAGCGCCGCGACCAGCACCGGCCGGCGCCCGACGTGGTCGCTCAGCGAACCGACCGTCAGCAGCGCGACGACCAGCCCGGCGACGTACACGGCGAAAACGACCGTCAGGATCATCACCGAAAAGCCCCACCGCTGCAGGTACACCGGGTAGATCGGCGAGGGGGCGCTCGTCGACGCCATCAGGAGCACGTTGGCGAAGACGAGCAGGGCGAAGGAGGCGCCCCGGCTCAGGTTGTGTCGGTCGTCCATTTCGGTGGCCGGGTCAGCTCGACCAGGGCGAGCCGGTGATGCGCTCGACGGTGGTCGTGCGGGAGAAATCGGGGATGAAGTGCTCCAGGATGTCGGAGTTCACCGTTCCGTTGGTGGTTTCCGGGCGGTGCTTCAACGCGTCGACGAAGGTGCGCAGGAAATCGTTCTTGAAGTCGCCGCGCGGGTGGAAGGCGAGGATTTCCTCGACCTGGGCGAGGTCCAGGCCGTCGAAACCGAAACCGAGCACGTCGGTCAGCACGCCGAGGTGGGTCGTGGCGATTTCCGGGCCCATGCGCCCGGGGATTCCCGGCGTGGTGTGCAGGGCGATGGCCGTCCACACGGTGTCCGCGGCCGCGGCCGAGAAACCCCGGTCCAGCAGGAACTTGCGCCCGTGGTCGGCGCCGTCGACCTCGAACCGCTGCTCCACGTCGGAAAACGGCGTGATGAGCCCGGTGTCGTGGAACATCGCGGCCAGGTAGAGCAGTTCCGGATCCGGTTTCACCCCAAGCCGCTGCGCGTGGAACTGGCTGAAGAAGTAAACCCGGCGGGAGTGGTGGTAGATGAGGGGGTTGGTCGTTTCCTGGATGAGACGCGACGCCTCGGCGACCGCCGCCGTCTCGGGGACCTCCACACCCGCGATGATCTCTGACATGACTGCTGCGCTTCCGTTCTTTTCTCGACGGATTGTGTCCGTCTCCATGGTGCCGATCGCGGCGCCCGTCGTGCCGCCTTTGTCCGGCCAGGAACCACTCAGATCGGGACGCGCGGTTCAGCCGTCGACGGTGTGTGCGTGCAGCAGTGCCTCGACGAAGGCGTCGGGGCGGGTCAGAAACGCCTCGTGGTCACCCGGAACGGTGATCGGCTCGACCCCGAGCCGGGCCGGGAATCGCGGACACCACGCGTAGTCGCCCGGGGGCATCGCCAGGTCGCATTCGCCGGCCAGGTAACTGACCGGCAGGCCGAGGGTCGAAAACGCGGGCGCGTGCAGGGGCTGTTCGAAAAAGCACATCGGCTGCGGCACGAGCAGTTCGTAGATCAGCTTTTGCGTCGGTTCCGGGGTGTCCTGGGCGAAGGCGCTCTGCCACACCGGGTAAGGCAGGACGACGGAATGGTCACCCGATTCCTGCGCGAGCTGCCGGAAGAGCGCGGCGTGCCCCGGCGGGACGTCGTCCACGAGCGCCACGCCGTTTTCCGGCACGAACGCGCTGTGGAACACCACGCGGCGAACCCGGTGCGGAACCCGGTGCGCCGCCCCGAAAACGGGGTACCCGCCCCAGCTGTGGGCGACCAGCGTGACGTCTTTCAGGTCGTGGCCGTCGAGGAAATCGACGAGGAAGTCCACTGTGTCCTCGAGCGTGAAACGGCGGGGGTCGTCGCCGTCCGCGAGGCCCGGCAGCGTCAGCGCGACCACGTCGTGCCCCGCGGCGCGCAGCCGCTGGGCGACCGGCCGCCACGACCACGCGCCGTGCCACGCGCCCGGAACCAGCACGTACGTCTCCACCATGGTTCGACTCACCTTCCTGTGGCTTCGTTGCCAGAGGGCTTGCAGCCCGTGCCGGACCTGCTTCTCGGTCGGGCCTGTGACGAAGGGAACGTAGCGAGTAGTTTAGTTACGGTCAATAGGTGTAACTAAACTTGGTGGGCGCAATTTTGTGGTGACGGTGTGCTACCAATGCCCTGTGCGCCCGTCTTCCGCCTCCACGACCGCCAGGCCGGGTTCCCCCGCGCGCGTCGTGGCGATCCTGGTCTTCGACGGGGTGACCCTGCTGGACGTCGCGGGCCCGGCGGAGGTGTTCAAGGAGGCCACGCGGCTCGGTGCCGACTACCGGATCGTGCTCGTCTCGCCGACGGGCGAGGACGTGGTTTCGAACCTCGGGTTCAAGGTCGCGGTCGAGGGTTCCGTGCGCTCCGAGCCCGCGCCGGACACCTACCTGGTGGCCGGGTCCGACCTCTACCCGCGCACGCCCGTGCCGTGCGACCTGGCGGAAGCCGCCCGCGTGCCGGCCGCCGGCGCCCGCCGCGTCGCCTCGATCTGCACGGGCGCGTTCATCCTCGCCGCCGCCGGCCTGCTCGACGGCAAGCGCGCCACCACGCACTGGAAGGTCACCCAAGAGCTCGCCGCGCGCTGCCCGACGTGCCGCGTCGAGCCCGACGCCATCTACGTTCGCGACGGCACCACCTACACCTCCGCCGGCGTCACCGCCGGCATCGACCTGGCCCTGGCCCTCGTCGAGGAGGACCACGGCCCCGACCTGACGCGCGACGTCGCCCGTTCCCTGGTCGTGTACCTGCAGCGCTCGGGCGGGCAGTCGCAGTTCTCCGCCCCGCTGCAGGGCCCGCCGCCGCGCTCCCCGGCCCTGCGCACGATCACCGACCTGGTCACGGCCAACCCCGGCGCCAGGTACTCGCTCGGCGACCTCGCGAAACACCTGAACGTCAGCACCCGCCAGCTCACGCGCCTCTTCCACGACGAACTGAACACCACCCCGGCCCGCTACGTCGAGAACATCCGCTTCGACCTGGCCCGGGCCCTGCTGGACCAAGGCCACACCGCGACCCAGGCAGCGACCCTCGCCGGTTTCCCCAGCTACGAGGCTTTGCGGCGGGTGTTCGCGCGGAAGCTGTCGATCAGCCCGGCGGCTTACCAGCGCCGGTTCAGCACGGCGCAACGGGCCAACGCTGGGTAGTTTTCGGCGGCCGTCCGGCCGGTCTGCGAGGCCACCATCGGCATGAAGCTCGCGGCCGCCCTTCTCCGCCGGGTCCGACGCGGCGGGGCGCGGCCCGATCCGGCTCACCTCGCACGGGCGATGCTTCGCGGGCCGGCGGCGAGGACCGTGGCGTCGTCCTCCCAAGCCGGTTCGAGCGGCGCGCCGGCGCGGCAGGGCCGACGGTGAGGAGGGCGGAGCATGGCGGAGACGGCTACGCCTGCGTCGGCCGGCGGCACCTCGGATGGGCCGGCCGGGCCGAGCCAGCTGCGCCAGCAGACGAAGCCAGACCAGCCGGGCGAGCAGAAGGAGCCGGACCCCTCAGCACGGCTCCGCTCACGTGCCTACCTGCGCCTTCTCGTGCTCGCCGCGATCATCGGGGTGCCCATCTCCGCGGCGGCGTACTTCTTCCTCCAGCTGGTCGGCGCGCTGCAAGTCTGGGTTTACACCGATCTGCCGCGCGCGCTCGGGTTCGCCGGGCCGCCGTTGTGGTGGCCGGTGCCGCCGCTCCTCCTCTGCGGGCTGCTGGTCGCGGTCGCGGTGCGGTATCTGCCCGGTGGGGGCGGCCATCCGCCCGTCTACGGGTTCACGCCGGGCCACCAGCCCACGCCGCGCCAGCTGCCGGGCGTGCTGCTCGCCGCGGTGGCGACGCTCGGGCTGGGGGCGGTCCTCGGGCCCGAGGCGCCGCTGATCGCGCTCGGTGCCGGGCTCGGGGTGTGCGCGATCCGGCTCGCGCGTCCGCACGAGCCGAAGCAGGTCGGTGCCGTGGTGGCGGCGACGGGGAGCTTCGCCGCCATCAGCGCGCTGCTCGGGTCGCCGATCCTCGGCGCGTTCCTGCTGATGGAGGCGTCGGGGCTGGCCGGCGCGACCATGGGGCTGGTGCTGCTGCCGGGGCTGCTGGCCGCCGGGATCGGCACGTTGCTCTTCATCGGCCTCGACTCGCTGACCGGCCTGGGCCCGGCGTCACTGGCGTTGCCCGAACTACCGCCGTTCACCCACCCCGACATCGGGCAGTTCGGCTGGGCGCTCGGCATCGGCGCGGCCGCGGCGGTGCTGGGCACGGGTATTCGCAGGCTGTCCCTGCTGCTGCACTCGCGCGTCGAAAACCACGTCCTGCTGCTGACTCCCGTGGCGGGCCTCGTGGTCGCCGGGCTCGCGATCGCCTACACCGCCGCAGGCGGAAGCCTGTCGGACGTCCTGTTCTCCGGCGAGACGGCGCTGCCGGCGCTCCTGGAGAACAGCGCGACGTACGCGGTCCCGACGTTGCTGCTCCTGGTGGCCTGCAAGGGACTCGCGTACGGCGTGACGCTGTCGGCGTTCCGCGGCGGGCCCGTCTTCCCGTCGATGTTCCTCGGAGCCGCCGGCGGCGTCGCGCTGTCGCACCTGCCGGGCCTGCCGCTCGTCGCCGGGGTGGCGATGGGGATCGGCGCGATGTGCGTCGTCATGCTGCGGTTGCCGCTGACGTCCGTCCTGCTCGCCACACTCCTGCTCGCGTCCGACGGGCTGGCGGTGATGCCGCTGGTGATCGTCGCGGTGGTCGTAGCCCACGTGCTGGCCGCGTGGCTCGGCCCGCGCGAGGGTTCACTCGCCAAGGGTGATGAGGCGACGGCGCCTGCCACGCCAGTCTCCAAGGGCTCTGAAACGGCTGTCCGGGGAGGAACCAGCATGGCTCAGCGACCGAACATCGTCCTCGTCCACGGCGCGTGGGCCGACGGCTCGTGCTGGAGCGCGGTGATCGAGCGCATGCAGGCCGACGGCTACCGGGTCACCGCACCGCAGTTCCCGGAATCGTCGCTGGCCGCCGACGTCGCACGGCTGCGTCAGGTGCTGGCCCGCCAGGACGGCCCGACGATCGTCGCCGGCCACTCGTACGGCGGGCAGATCGTCACCGCCCTGGGGACGGACGCGCCGAACGTCGTCGGCCTGGTCTACGTCGCGGCGTTCGGCCTGGACGAGGGCGAGACGATCGGCAAGCTGCTGGCGCAAGGCCCCGTGACCCCGGCGCTGGCGCACCTCGACGTCGACAAGCAGGGCTTCGCGTGGCTGCCCGAGGACGACTTCGTGAACCACTTCGCCGCCGACGTCGACCCGGTCAAGGCGCGCGTCATGCACGCGGTGCAGCAGCCGCTGGCCTTCTCGGCTCTCGACGAGGTGATGGGCGTACCGGCGTGGAAGTCGCACCCGGCGTGGTTCCTGGTGGCCGAGGGTGACCAGGCGATCCCGCCCGAGGCCCAGCGCCTGTTCGCCGCGCGGATGAAGGCTACGACCGTCGAGGTCGCGACCAACCACGTCGCGATGGTCTCCCACCCCGACGACGTGCTGCGGCTCATCGCGAGCGCCGTCCAGGCCGTGCGGTGAGATCGACCGAGCCGCGTGCCCCGGCCGACACCGCGGCACCGGTGATGCGGTACGGGCTGACGGCGGGGCGCCCCATTTCTTCCGCGCCCAGCTGTCCGTGCTCGGCGAGGCCCTCCTGAAGGACGGGGTGCTCCTCGGCGCGTCCCTCCTGACCGCCGCCGACTCGCTGAGCGCCGCGGCCGAGCGCTCGTAGGTTCAGGCCCGGTGCACGGCCTCGAGAATGACGCGGGTGACGGTGTCGGGATGCGTGATGAAAGACAGGTGCCCCGAGTTGATCACCGTCGTGCGCGCCTTCATCCGGGCGGCGACGAAACGCTGGAGCTCGGGCGTGGTCGTGCGGTCGGCCGTGGTGATCACGTAGCTGCTCGGCTTGGTTTCCCACGCGGCGGCGGTGGTTTTGGTCGCGAAGAGATCCTGCGCGACGCGGCCCTGGGCGGCGTAGAGGACCCGCGCCCTGGTGGTCGGGACGCCGTTGGCGAAGTCGTTGAGGAACGCGTCTTCGGTGAGGTGGCCGAAACCGTTCTGGTACACGAGACCCGCGCCGGCCGGCGCGGCCGGGAACCGCGCGGTGAGCGCGGGGTAGTCCTCGCCGGCCATCGGTGCCCGCGCGGACAGGTAGACGAGCGAGTCGACGGCCGGGTGGACGCCGGCCTCGCTGATCACCGAACCGCCGTAGGAGTGGCCCACCAGCACGGTCCGCCCACTCTGCAGGTCGAGCTCGCGCCGCGTCGCGGCAACGTCGTCGGCCAGCGAGGTCAACGGGTTCTGCACCGACGTGACCGTGATGCCGGCGGCTTGCAGGCGCGGGATCACGTCGGCCCAGCACGACCCGTCGGCGTAGGCGCCGTGGACGAGCACGACGGACCGCCGCGGCGCGGGCCGCGTGGCGGCGCTCGCCGAACCCGGTACGGCGAGCGCGAGCCCGGTGGCGCTCAATGCGGCGATGCCCGCGAAGGACCGGCGGGTCAGCCGCGCCGGGGATCCCGTGGTGTCCGGATTCTCGCGATGGTGCGGGTCTGTGCGGTTCATGGCTGAGAGCTCCCCTTGTCAGCAGTCGATGCCGTCTGTCCACAGTGGCCGCACGCGGCGGCCGGCCATGATCACGTTACGCCGCCGCCGCGACCTGAGTCGGCGGCCTTAGGGGTAAGAACTGTCACTTGATCGGCGCGACCAGCGGGCTCAATCGGACTCGGCGGCCGAATGCCACACACCGAACCACTGTTCGGCGCCGAACTCCTCGAACTTCTCCACCGCGGTGAATCCCAGCTTCGCCGCGAGCCGCATCGAGCGCTCGTTGGCGGTCTGGGTGCAGAGCGCCACCGGTTCGCCGGGCAGCGCCCCGGCGATCCAGGCGAGCACCGCCGCACACGACTCGGCGGCGTACCCGAACCCCCAGGCCCGCGGCAGGAACAGGTAGCCGATCTCCATTGCCTCGGCGCCCGGCCGGAGCTGACCCGGACGGGCCGCCTCACGCCGGTCGAGCGTGACCATGCCGATCATCGCCGCGTCGAGCTCGACGACGAAGAAACCGAAGCGCCGCCCGGGCACCTCGGGCGAGGTGCGCTCCAGCTCGGCCCGCGATCGCGGGCCACCGAGGAAGGTCGAGACCTCGGGCGAGGCGAACAACTCGATGATCGTCGCGCGGTCCCGGGCCTCGGACTGGCGCAGCACCAGCCGCTCGGTCCTGATCGGGGCGGGCGGCCAGGCGGTCATGGCGGTAACTTATCGCGGCACGACCATGGCGGAAGCTTGCGCCCGTACGGCCTCGGTGATGCCCCACTCAGGGGGAAACCACGGCGCCGGCATCGGTTCACCGCTTCGGCGGTACTGCTGCTTGATCCGGGTCCGCCCGGAGGTGCCGGCGATGTCCGGGTGCGCGACGCGGGCATATTTGTCGACTTCGCAGAACAAGTTCTGACAGTCGACCAGGTGCAAGCGACGTCCGCCCAGCGAGGCGAAGCGCAGTCCGAGCCGCGTGAAGTGGGCTTCCTGCGTGTCGGTCATATACGCGATCACCGCGTCCTCGATACCGCGGGCGCCGGGTCCGAAGCATTTCCTGATGCCGTCGCGCGCGCCCGGGCCGGCGACGACGAAGTCGTTCTCGGAGAAGTCCAGCACGGACGTGTAGTTGAGGTCGATGGCGAACTGGAAGGCCAGGAAATCCCCCAGGCCCGGATAGGAGCGCAGCAGCGCGAACACTTGCGCCAGGCCGTGGGCGTCCTGGAGCTTCTCGGCCAGGCCGTCGCGGATCATGGTCTCGGCGAGCAGCAGGTGGTCGTGGTGCTTGCGGGCGCCGCCCAGCCGGGGCGGCGGGATGACGTAGGCGGGGGAGTACAGCGCGCGCCCGGCGCGCCAGGCCGCGTCGAGGACCGCGCGTGCCGCTGCCGGCCGCCACGACGCCCACGTGACGGGTCCGAGCTCGGCCTCCAGCAGGCGCCACGTGTCGATCTTGTTGAAGGACTTGAACAGCACCATCCGGAAGACCACGTCACGCGCCTCTTGCGGGCCGCGGTAGCCCACGTCGTGGATGGCGAACTGGCTCACCCGGTCCGCCGCGCGGTAGCAGTTCGTGAACCGGTGGGCGGTGAGGATCGGATCGCTCGCCACGGGCTCGCAGTTCCGCAACCGCGCGAAGTAGGCGTCTTGGCGGGCGGCGGCAAACCGCCAATACGTGTCGAAAACCGGGCTCGGCTGCAGTCTCCGGCCCAAGACGGTGAGGTCCGGAATGGACTCACTCACGGCGGCCGGGCTCCGGATTTCCCGGCGACGTCAGGTAAGCCAGCGCCATCTCCGCCGTCTCGGTCGCCCACGTGCGCCAAGTCAAGTCGTCCGGCCAGAAGCGGCCGGAGGCGGCGCGGTGGACGCACGAGCCGATGATCGTCCGCGCGGCCATCCTAAGGGCGAGGGCGCCGTCCGGGCGGCGGATCTCGGCGAGGCAGGGCTCGGCCGCGTCGACGAAGGTCCGCTGGATCGCGGCCATCGCCTGCAGGCCCCGGTCGCGGCCCTCGGCGCGCTGGGCATCGAGCAGGTCGGGGAAGACGCGGCCGTGGCGGGTGAACGTATGCGCCAGGGCCTCGGTGAACGCGGTGACGGTCTCGCGAAGCCCGGGCGCCGGCGAGCGAAGCGCGTCGCCGACGGTGGTTTCCAGCCGGCCGAGCAGCTCGTCCTTCACCGCGTAGAGCAGCTGGTCCTTGCCCGAGAACCGGCGGTAGATCGCTCCCACCGACAGCCCCGCCCGGTCGGCGACCGCGCCGACGGTGAACTCCTCGATGCCCCCGTCGGCGAGCACGTGCTCGGCCGCGGCCAGCACCTTCTGCAGGGACTCCCGGCTGCGGGCTTGTTGGGGCGGGCGGAAGCCCTGCTCGACGGATCGCTGACTCACCGGCCGCACGTTACCTCGCACTTCGGGGCGCACGGTCGGCGCCCATATGCGAATGATAACTTCCATTATCATTCGGGATGAGGAGGAGCAGCGGCATGGTGAGCATCGAGGTGACGGGTGCCTCCGTCGACTTCCCGATCTTCGACGCCAAGACGCGCTCGCTGAAGAAGCAGGTGCTCGGCAAGGTCGGCGGCAAGATCGGCACCGGCGCGAAGGTCCCGGTCATCGAGGCGCTGCGCGACATCACTTTGTCCCTGCGCGACGGCGACCGCGTCGGGCTGGTCGGGCACAACGGCGCCGGCAAGTCCACGCTGCTGCGGTTGCTGTCGGGCATCTACGAGCCGACCCGCGGCAGCACACGCGTCGTCGGCCGGATCGCGCCGGTGTTCGACCTCGGCGTGGGCCTGGACCCCGAGGTCTCCGGCCGCGAGAACATCCTGATCCGCGGGCTGTTCCTCGGCATGAGCCGCAGGCAGATGGAGCGCCGGCTCGACGACATCGCGGAGTTCACCGAGCTCGGCGACTACCTCCACCTGCCGCTACGCACCTACTCCGCCGGCATGCGCGTCCGGCTCGCGCTCGGCGTGGTGACCACCATCGACCCCGAGATCCTCATCCTCGACGAGGGCCTCGGCGCGATCGACGCGGCGTTCCTGGCCAAAGCCCGCGGCCGATTGGTGGACCTCGCCCGCCGCTCCGGCGCGCTGGTGTTCGCCTCCCACGCCGACGACCTGCTGCGCGAGCTGTGCACCACGGCCCTCTGGCTGGACGAGGGCCGCGTCCGCGCGCACGGCTCGCTGGACGAAGTCCTCGCCGAGTACAAGACACCCGGTCGGTGAGTCAGGCGGCCTCGAGGACGAAGAACAGGAAGCACAGGAACGCGTGCTTGTCCCCGAACTCCTCGGGGAACCGCTCGCGCGCGCCCGGCGCCGGGTACGGCTCGCTGATCACGGCTGTCCGGAAGCCGGCCGCGGTGAAGGCGTCGGTCATCGCGTGCAGGGGCCGGTGCCAGTACGTGAGCGTGGCCTTCTGGTCGGCGAAGTCGTACTCCTCCGACCACCGGGCGGTCGCGAAGTAGTTCGACTCGAGGTTGAGCAGCTTGAAGACGATCGGGTGGTTGACGGCCAGGATGAGGCGGCCGCCGGGCTTCAGCACGCGCCGCAGTTCGGCCAGGGGAGCGGACCAGTCCTCGAGGTAGTGCAGCACCAGCGACACGATGACGTCGTCGAACTCCGCGTCTGGATACGGCAGCGGCTTGCTCAGGTCGCCGATCCGCAGGTCCGCGTCGGCGCCGAGCCGGTGCCGGGCGAGCTCGATCATCTTGACGCTGGCGTCGAAGCCGGTCACCTCGGCGCCGCGGTCGCGCAGTGCGGCGAACACGGGACCGGCCCCACAGCCGGCGTCGAGGATTCGCCGGCCGGTCACGTCCCCGGCCAGGTCCAGGATCGCGGGCCGCGCGTAGTAGGCGTTGATGAGGCTGGTCTCGGTCTCGGCCGTGTAAGCCTCGGCGAAACTGTCGTAGTCGTTGGTGACGTCGGCTGGCATGCGCCCCATCCAACCCACCTCGCGGTCGTCACCCAACCGGCTCAACGCGACGGATCGGCCAGCCCGTGCAGTGCGCGGTCAGTTCGCGCCGCTCCTGGGCCGAATACCGCGACCTGATCACCCGGCACCGCGCCCCGGACGACGAGCGGAAGGTCCTGATCCGCCTCATCGCCGACGGTTCGCACCGCCTCGTGGCCCTGCGCACCGAGCTGCGGGCCCGGCAGTTCGAGGCGCTTTTCCGTTGCCCGACGTCGACGGGGCCGTCGCCGAAGTCGGGCACGCCGTGGACACCCTGCGTGCCGACGGGGTCGTCCTGATGTCCAATGTGGATGGTCGCTACCTCGGCGGACCCCGATTTTCGCGCCGCTGTGGGCAGAACTGGACCGGCGGCGAGCCGTCGTGTTCGTCCACCCGGCGCAGCCGCCGATGCCGCTGCCGGCCGGCACGCCGGCGCCGTTGGCGGACTACGTCTTCGACACCACGCGAGCCGCGCTCAACCTGGTGCTCACGGGCATGCTCGGCCGATTCCCGAATGTCCGCGTGATCCTCTCGCACGGCCGCGGGTTCCTGCCGTACGCCACCTACTGGTTCTCCGGGCGGACGTCGACCGTCGTGGACACCACACGCGACGCTGACGACGTGATCCGTGAACTCAGGCGCTTCTACTTCGACACGGCCCTCTCGGCCAGCCCCAGCGCGCTGCCGGCGCTGCTGGAGTCCGCCGAACCGGGGCACGTCCTCTACGGCAGCGACTGGCCTCGCTCCTGAACAGGCCGGCGCTTACTACAACCGGTACCTGGAGCAGTACCCACGCTTCGCCGAAGGCCAGGCCGCCGCGATCGACCGCGGCAACGCGGAGGTGCTGTTCCCGCGCCTGGCGGGCTGATCCGGCGGGACGACGGAGGTGGGTCCGCCGGTCAGGTGAAGGGCAACGGTGACCGTCAGGTCACCCCGCCGCGGTAAGGGTGGTCACCTCGAGCCACTTCCGGCGGTCGAGCAGAAGGTCGATGTCGGCCCAGACGGTCCGCTCGACGTCGGGGCGGCTCGACGGGGGAGTGCGCTCGATTTCCTGGTACAGCAAGGTGATGTGCTGGTCGACCGCGGACAGATCCGGGCACAGGTACGAGGTGCCGGTATGTCCGGTCACCGTGGTGAGGTCTTCGGGCTCGGAGTGCCCGGACCGCTCGTTCGATTTCATGAAACCCAGCGTCGCAGCGGGGCCGCCCGCGCACATTGCCGCCAGCGGCCGTTGCGGGCCCGGTGCTGCCGGGAATACGTCGATACCGGCCAGCCGGTAGCGTCCGTACCGGCTGGCCGGTATCGACCCGGTCCGGCTGCCCGCCACCGTCACCGGTGTCGGCCGGCCGCAGGAGTCATTTCGCGGCGGCGGCGGATCGCCGGCCGGTCCGCCTCGTGGCCACCGCGCGGGCGGGTTTCCCGGTTGCCCACTTCAGCTCCACTTCCAGCTCCACCTCGCTGCCGTCGATTTCGATCTCGACCTCGATCTCCACCTCGTCGGGCACGTGGACCTTCACGGTGCTGGCCCCGAGTGCGAGCTCCACCTTGCCCCCTTCCGCCAGCGCGGCGGCGAGCGCGGCGAGCCGCTCGGCGGCGTCCTCGCGCGACAGCTTCTCCTCGCGCTTGACCTCGACGTCGGACATGGCTGACTCCTTCGCTCGCTGCCGTTGCCGCGAACAGCACCAGCCGCCCGGCGCGGGCACATCACCTGCCACGCATGAAGGCGCACCGGGGTCGTCCGCTCACGCTCGGTGGCGAAAGAGGGTCGTGAGTTACGTCTCGCCCCGTTGATTAGTGTGCTAATTATCAGCGTACTATCCATCCGGGCGGTCAGGCGTGCGTAAAGGAGTGGTGATGGACGAGTTCATGCCGGAGCCGAGCCGCGAGGTGGCCGGGCCGCCCGGCGTCGGACCGCGGCCGTTGGCGTTGGCGCTGGTGGTGGTGTGCGCGCTGGTCTTCGTGCTGACGGTCGCGTTCACCGTCCTGCCGCGATGAACGCCTGCGAACCCCAGCAGGCCTATGCGATGTGGTCGGTCTTCGCGGCCGGTCGGGTGCCTGGCTGTGACCAGGCGGCCGTCTCGCGGGAGGTGGAGCAGGCGCTGGCCGGCGGTGCCACGGTCCGCGGCGTCTACCTGCTGTCCGGGATGCGCGCGGACGCCGACTGGATGATCTGGTGGCACGCGGCTTCCCCCGAGGCGCTGCAGGAGGCCTACCTCGCGCTGCGCAGGACCACGTGGGGCGCCGCGTCCCGGCCGGTCTGGAGCTCGGCCGGAACCCACCGCGAAGCGGAATTCAACCCGGGCCACCTGCCGGCCTACCTGGAGGCGAAGGCGCCGGCGCGGTTCGCTTGCGTGTACCCGTTCGTGCGCTCGTACGAGTGGTACCTGCTGCCCGCGGCGGAACGGCGCCGGATGCTCGCCGACCACGGGGCCGCGGCCCACGACTACCCCGACGTCCTGTCGAACACCCTCGCCGCCTTCGGCCTCGGCGACTACGAATGGATCCTCGCGCTGGAAGCGGATCGCCTGGACCGGATCGTCGATCTGATGCGCGAGTTCCGCGCGACCGAGGCCCGCATGCACGTCCGCCTCGACACGCCGTTCTTCACGGGACAGCGCGTGTCGGTCCACGATCTGGTCAGGAGCCTGTCATGAGCACTGATTCGCCCGCGCGCGTCGCCCCGGTTCCCGTGGCGGTCCGTGCGCACCCGCGCCGCGACGCGCCCCGCGGTTCGCTGGTCGTCCGGTTGCTGCGCACGACGGACCACAAGCAGCTCGGCGTCATGTACCTCGTCACCTCGATGGGGTTCTTCCTCATCGGCGGCGCGATGGCGATGCTGATGCGCACGGAGCTGGCCCGCCCGGGGCTGCAGTTCCTGTCGCAGGAGCAGTACAACCAGCTCTTCACCATGCACGGCACGGTGATGCTGCTGCTCTACGCCACGCCGGTCGTTTTCGGGTTCGCCAACTTCGTGCTGCCGCTGCAGATCGGTTCTCCCGACGTCGCGTTCCCGCGGCTGAACGCCTTCTCCTACTGGCTTTTCCTCTTCGGGAGCCTGATCGTCCTTTCCGGATTCCTGACTCCCGGTGGTGCGGCCGACTTCGGCTGGTTCGCCTACACGCCGCTGTCGGACGCGATCCACTCGCCAGGTGTCGGCGCCGACCTGTGGATCTCCGGACTGGTGGTGGGTGGCCTGGGCACCATCCTCGGCGCGGTCAACATGGTCACCACCGTGGTCTGTCTGCGCGCGCCGGGCATGACGATGTTCCGGATGCCGATCTTCACCTGGAACATCCTCATCACGAGCATCCTGATCCTGGTCGCGTTCCCGATCCTCACCTCCGCGTTGCTCGGTCTGCTGGCGGACCGGCACCTGGGCGCGCACGTGTTCGACCCGGCCAACGGCGGGGTGATCCTGTGGCAGCACCTGTTCTGGTTCTTCGGCCATCCCGAGGTGTACATCGTCGCGCTGCCGTTCTTCGGGATCGTGTCGGAGATTTTCCCGGTCTTCAGCCGGAAACCGATCTTCGGCTACCGCGGCCTGATCTTCGCGACCATCGCCATCTCGGCGCTCTCGGCCGCGGTGTGGGCGCACCACATGTACGCGACCGGTGCGGTGCTGCTGCCGTTCTTCTCGTTCATGACGTTCCTCATCGCCGTGCCCACGGGGGTGAAGTTCTTCAACTGGATCGGCACGATGTGGAAGGGGCAACTGTCTTTTGAGACACCGATGATCTTCTCGATGGGCTTCATCGTCACGTTCCTCTTCGGTGGCCTGACCGGCGTGATGCTGGCCGCGCCGCCGATCGACTTCCACGTATCGGACAGCTACTTCGTGGTGGCGCACTTCCACTACGTGCTCTACGGCACGATCGTGTTCGCGACCTTCGCCGGGATCTACTTCTGGTTCCCGAAGATCACGGGCCGGATGATGGACGAGAAGCTGGGCAAGTGGCACTTCTGGACCACGTTCATCGGCTTCCACGGCACGTTCCTGGTCCAGCACTGGCTCGGCGCCGAGGGCATGCCCCGCCGTTACGCCGACTACCTGTCCACGGACGGCTTCACCGCGCTCAACACCGTGTCGACGATCAGCGCGTACCTCCTCGGCGCCTCGATGCTGCCGTTCCTGTGGAACGTGTTCAAGAGCTACCGCTACGGCGAGATCGTCACCGTCGACGACCCATGGGGCTACGGCAACTCCCTCGAATGGGCCACGTCCTGCCCGCCGCCGCGGCACAACTTCACCGAGCTGCCCCGGATCCGCTCCGAGCGCCCGGCCTGCGAGCTGCACTACCCGCACATGATCGAGCGGATCCGCGCTGAAGGCCACATCACCTTGACCGGTCAGCAGAAGGAGGTCTGACCCGTTCAGCGGGCTTCTGCCGACTGTCGACGAAACCCGTTACGATGTCCCGTGGAGTCCCCGGAGTGTCGACCGCATCACCCTGCCCTCGCTCGTCGACGAGTGTCATCGGCGGATCAAGGAGCAGATCCTCGCCGGCGAGCTGGGCCCGGGAGCGCTGCGGGTGTGGGAAGACCACGGCCCTCACGCGTTGCCGACACGCGCCCCGAGGGTGACCAGTGAACCGTGACGAGCTCATGCGGGCCCTGGACGAAGAAGGCGTGGCGAAGAGTTCTTACTCGATCAACGATGGTCACCCAAACGAGCAGTACGTAGTGGAACGGCGCGGGTCGAGGTGGTGTGTGTCTTATGCCGAACGGGGAAGGCGCATAAACGAGCACTGCTTCGACAAGGAGGAAGCGGCGTACTTGTGCCTCTTCGAAATGGTGGTCGGTGACGCCACTACCCGCGGATAGTTCCACCCACCTCGCCGAATCCGACGGCCCTCCCCGGGGCGGACCAGGCCTGCTGGAGCGATGATGACCGGCGCCGGCCGACGTCGCGCGCGTGGTGCGGGGCGAACGGCCGGTCTACCCGGTGAACGAGATCATGACCACTGTGGACTGACCGCGAGCGTCACGCGGTGACGTCGACCGCCGCGAAGAGTGTCCGGACGCAGATGTCGCGCAGCTCCTCGTGGGTGACCTTCGGCTGGTCGAGCCAGTCGAGGATCAGCGTGGAGACGAAGGCCAGCCAGCCGCGCACGGCCAGCCGCGTGGTGTCGGTGACCGGCCTCAGCAGGGCGAGCGCGGCCAGGATGCGTTCGGTGTTGGCCGCCATCCCGGCTTCGCGGATCTCCCGAATCTCGCGGTCGGCGTCGCCGGCGGAGCGGTGCACGATGCGGTAGCCGTCGGGGTGCGTGCGGGCGAACTCGAGGTAGACGTCCAGCCCGGCGCTCAGCTGCTCGCTGACCGGCAGCGCCGGGTCGGGCTCGCTCATCGCCAGGAGCTGGTCGCGCTGCCGGCGGACGATCTCGGCGAAGAAGTCCTTCTTCGTGGGGAAGTAGTGGTAGAGCAGGCCGCGCGAGACCTGCGCGATCTCGGCGACCTCCTCGATCCACACGTCGTCGTACGGCCGGTTCGCGAACAGCCCGGCGCCGATGCCCAGGAGCTGCTCGCGCCGCTGCTGCGTGCTCAGCCGTGTCCGCATCACGCGAGCTTACTTGACACGGGTTCAGTAGCGGGGGATCGTGACGTTATTGGATCTGGGTTCAATAGGGGAGCGAACGTGGACACCACCGGGATTCCGCACCGGCCGGGACGGCTGCCGGTGATCGGCGACCTGCTCGGGTCGAACCCGCGCACGCCGCTGCAGGACACCCTGCGCGTCGGGCAGCAGGTGGGGCCCATTTTCACGCGCAAGATCTTCGGCTTCGAGATCGTCTTCGCCGGCGGCGTCGACGTGGTCACGCAGCTCAACGACGAGACGAAGTTCGGCAAGCACGTCGGCCTCGGCATCGAGAACCTGCGCGCGCTGGCGGGCGACGGGCTGTTCACCGCCCACACACACGAGCCGAACTGGCGGCTGGCCCACGACATCCTGCAGCCGGCGTTCTCCGCCGAGGCGATGCGCCGCTACCACCCGGTGATGCTGGAGGTCGCGCACGAGCTGACGGACGCCTGGGACCGCGCGAGCGGCCCGGTCGACGTCGCCGCCGACATGACCCGGCTGACCTTGGAGACGATCGGGCGCGCCGGCTTCGGTTACCGGTTCGGCTCTTTCGAGCGGGCCGAGCCGCACCCGTTCGTCACGGCGATGATCCGCGCGCTGCGGTTCGCGCAGCTGCAGAACGTGAAGCTCCCGTTCGTGCGGCGCGCGTTCGCCGGGTCGCCCGCGCAGAACCAGGCCGACATCGCGACCATGAACGACCTCGTCGACGAGGTCATCGAGGCCCGCCGCCGCGAAGGTGGCGAGAGCCGTGATCTGCTCGGCCTCATGCTCACCGAAGGCCATCCGATGACGGGCGAGCGCCTCGACCCGGTGAACATCCGCAACCAGGCCATCACGTTCGTCGTCGCGGGCCACGAGACGACCTCCGGCGCGCTGTCGTTCGCGCTGTACTACCTCACGCGCAACCCCGACGTGCTGGCGAAGGCGCGCGCCGAGGTCGACGCGGTGTGGGGCGATCGAGAGCCGGGGTTCAGCGACGTCGCGAAGCTGCGTTACGTGCGCCGCGTGCTCGACGAGGCCATGCGGCTGTGGCCGACCGCTCCCGGCTACTCGCGCGAGGCCCGCGAAGACGTGCTGCTCGGTGGGAAGTACCGGATGCGCAAGGGCGACTGGGTGATCGTGCCCCTACCGCTGGTCCACCGCGACCCGGCGGTGTGGGGACCGGACCCGGAGAAGTTCGACCCGGACCGCTTCGAGCCGGCCGCGGTGAAGAAACGCCCGGCGCAGGCCTACAAACCCTTCGGCACGGGGGAACGCGCATGCATCGGCCGGCAGTTCGCGCTGCACGAGGCCGTGCTCGCGTTGGGAATGGTGTTGCAGCGCTACGACTTCGAGGCTGATCCGGCGTACGAATTGAAGATCGCCGAGTCCCTGACGCTCAAGCCGAGCGGCTTCACGGTTCGCCCGCGGGCCCGGGCGCGTGCGGCGGTTCAGCCGAGCCGGCCGACCATGTCGGGGAAGTTCTCCGTGTAGCCGAGTAGCAGCAGGCACCGCTCGGGCAGCAGTCCGGCCAGCTCGTCCCACGCGGCCACGCCGGGCGCGCCGGGCGCGCCGTAGAGGTGCGTCAGATCGGCGACGAGCGCCCGCGCCTGCTCGGTCGTCGGGGCGGCGACCCGGTCGAACCCGAGCAGCGAGGCCCCGATTCCGAAATGGCGATAGCCGTGCGTCGCCATCCGCCGGACGATCGCGTGGTTCTGGAACACGGTCCAGTCGCTGGTGAAGTAGCCGTTCGGGATCCCCGCGATGACCAGGTCGTCGCAGGCCCACCGGCACCCGCTGCACGAGCACGACATCGTCCAGGAAGGACCCTGTCGTGCGGCGGAAGGTGGACGACGCGCGGGTGGCGCACGACCTGACAGGAGAACGGATCGGGAGCGGTGGCTCGGATATCGACGGCAGGGGAAACCGGCGAATCCCACCGCTGAACGGGAAAATTGTTTTCCACAATTTCACGTGGGTGAGTCGGCGTAGCCGAATCGACGGCGACCTGCGACGATCGGATGCCTGGGGCAGTGGCCGGCTGTCGGTCGACCCCGAGCACTGACCTTTTCGGCCCTCTCGGAAAGGACTGCCGGTACTATGTCGATACTCATTTTCGTCGCTGGTGCGGCGTTGCTGATCTACAGCGCGGAGAAGCTGATCACCTACGTCGTCGGTGCGGCGGCCGGCCTGCGCGTGTCCGTGTTCTTGCTCGCGATCATCTTCACCGGAATCGAATTCGACGACGTCGCGCTCGGAGTGGCGCTGAACGTCGAAGATCTCGGTGACGTCGCTCTCGGGACCGTATTCGGCACGGCGATCTCGATGATCGGAATAGTGCTCGCCCTCGCCGCGATCGTTTCGCCGACGAAGGTGAACATTCCGCGCCCGTACCTCGCGTTGTTCGCCGCCGCGCCGCTGGTGCTGATTCCCTTCATCGTCTTCGCGCCTCTCACCCCGATCTACGGCGTGGTGCTCGTGCTGCTGTTCGTGCTCTTCATCGGGTACGTGGCGACCCGGGAGCTCAAGCGGAGCACGCCCGTCTTCCGCAATGCGGAGATCCTCGAGAAGCTGGAGGTCGGGGCACGCCCCAGCGGAACCGGAAGCGCAACCGCAAGCCCAGGCGGCACCTCGAGACAGGACCCCGCCGACGTGCCCACCGACAAGCCCCCGTTCGTCGTGACGATGCCCTTCAACAAGGAGCGCCCGATCCCCGGCTGGGCCGCGATCGCGCTGGCCGTGCTCGCGCTGGTGGGCCTCGTCGCCGGCGCCGCCATCACCAGCTACGGCACCAAGGGCATCCTGGAGGACTACCACATCCAGGGTGCCCTCTTCGGTGCGACGATCGCCACCCTCGTGCTCACCCTCGAGGACATCTTCCTGACCGTCGAACCCACCCGCAAAGGCGCGCCCGAGCTCGGTGTCGGGAACGTCATCGGCAGCGTGGTCTTCGGCGTGACCGCGAAGCTCGGCATCGTCCTGCTCGCCGGCGGCAGCATCGACGTCGACGAGAACGTGCTCTCCTGGCACCTCCCAATCCTCGTCGGCATGACCGCGCTCGCGGCGTACTTCCTCTACACCCGCCGGCTCAGGCGCTGGCACGGGTTCGTGCTGCTCGCGCTCTACATCGCCTACTGGGCCGTCAGCTTCGCCGTGTTCGGCGGAGCGCCGATCGAAACGGATTGAGTGTCACACGCTGGAATGTCCGGCGCGGTGCGGACGGGGGATCAACGGAAGATCGGTCCGCGAATCGGCGTTCGCGGTCTCGACCACCCGGGCCACGAGGTGGTGGTCGGGCGAGAGGTGGCAGACCGGGTCGGTGCGTGCCGCGTCGCCCGTGAGCTGGAACGCCTGACAGCGGCACCCGCCGAAGTCGAGCTCCCGCCGATCGCAGCTGCGGCAGGGATCCGGCATCCAGTCCGTCCCCCGGAACGCGGTCATCACCGGGGAGTCGGCCCAGATCCGCTCCAACGGGTCCTCCCGCACGTTCGCCCGCGGCAACGGCAGGGACTGGGCGGCCGGGCACGGCAGGACGTCGCCGTTCGGCGTCACGGTCAGCTGCCGGGACGCCCAGCCGCCCATGCACGGCTTCGGGTAGCGGCTGTAGTAGTCGGGCAGGACATAGATGACGTCCATGCGATCCCGCAACCGCTCGCGGGCGGCCCGCACGACGACCTCGGCCGCGTCGAGCTGGTCCCGGCTCGGCAGCAGTGCGGCCCGGTTGCGCAACGCCCAGCCGTAGTACTGGGTGTTGGCCAGCTCCACCCGATCGGCGCCCACCTGCTCGGCCAGCCCGAGCACGTCGGCGACGCGGTCGATGTTCTGCCGGTGCAGCACCACGTTCACGGTGAGCGGCCACCCCAGTTCCTTGACCACGCCCATGGCCTCGATCTTGCGCCCGAAGGACGGGGTCCCGGCGATGCGGTCGGACACCGCGGGTTCATCGGCCTGGACGCTGATCTGCACGTGGTCCAGGCCGGCTGCCCGCAGCTGCTCCGCTTTCGGCCGCGAGAGCCCGAGGGCGCTGGTCACGAGGTTGGTGTAGAGGCCGAGCTCGTGGGCTTCCGCCACGATCTCCACCAGGTCGCGCCGCAGCAGCGGTTCCCCGCCGGACAGGTGGCACTGCAGAACCCCGAGGTCCCGTGCTTCGAGCAGCACCCGCCGCCACTCGTCGGTGGTCAGCTCGTCGGTGTAGTCGGCCAGATTCAGCGGGTTGGAGCAGTACGAGCAGGCCAGCGGGCAGCGGTAGGTGAGTTCGGCCAGCAGTCCGAAGGGGTTATCCATCGGCCGGCTCCACACAGCGCCGGGCGACGAGCCGGGTCAGGAACCGCCGCACCTCGTCGTCGGGGACGCTCTCGTACCGCTCACCCAGCTCGGCCACGATCTCGGCCACGGTGCGCCGCCCGTCGCACAGCTCGAGGATGGCCGCGCCGCTGCGGTTCAGCACCACCACTGTCTCGGGGAGCTGCAGGACGTGCTGCTGCCGGGCTGTGTTGAACGCCAGCCGGACGTGGCGCGCCAGTCGCGGTCGGTCCGATGTGGACACTTCGCTGCGGGTCGTCGAGTCCATGGCGCTCACTCCGGGTAGGTTCGATCGATCGCGTCCATCAGGCTCCACAGGACATCGCACTTGAACGACAGCGCGTCGACGGCGCGGGCCTGGGACTCGGCGGACCGGCAGTGTGCGGTGACCACCTCGAGGGCGTGCTCGCAGTCGCGCGGAGCCTGCTCGAGGCGGGCGCGGAAGTAGGCGAGGCCCTCGGGTTCGATCCACGGGTACCACCGCTCGAACGCGGCCAGCCGCTCCGCCATCAGGTCGGGCGCGAACAGCTCGGTGAGCGACGACGCGACCGCCTCCACCCACGGGCGGGTCCGGGTGAAGTTCACGTAGGCGTCGACCGCGAACCGCACCCCCGGGACCAGGTGCCGGTGGTCGAGGACTTCCTCGCGGGTGAGCCCGGCGGCCTCGCCGAGGCGCAGCCACGCCTCGATGCCGCCCTCCCCGGCGTGGCGGCCGTCGTGGTCGATGATCCGGCGGATCCAGCGGCGGCGGACTTCCAGGTCGGGACAGCCGGAGAGGATCGCCGCGTCTTTGCGGGGGATGTTCTCCTGATAGTAGAACCGGTTGGCCACCCAGCCCCGGATCTGTCCGCGGCTCAGCCGGCCGGCGTTCATGCGGACGTGGAACGGGTGCTGGTCGTGGTACCGGCGCGAGTGGGCCCGCAACGTCTCGACGAACTCGTCGGTCGTCGCGGCGGTGGTCCCGGTTGTCGTTGTCATGCCTTACACCTCGACCTCGAGTCCGTCCACGGCCACCTCCATGCCGGCGGCCTCCACGAGGTGCCGCTCGGCCGTGTCTTCCAGCAGGATGGGGTTGGTGTTGTTCATGTGCACGAAGATCACCCGCCCGACGTTCAGCGACGGGAGCCGGGCGAGCGTGCCGTCCGGGCCGTCGACGGGCAGGTGGCCCATCTCGCGCGACGTCTTGCCGGCCAGGCCGAGCCGTACCAGTTCGTCGTCACGCCAGCAGGTCCCGTCGATCAGCAGGCATTCGCAGCCCGCGATCTCCGCACACAGCTCCGGCGTCAGCGCCTGCATCCCCGGCAGGTAGACCAGACGTCCTTCGCTGCGGTCGTCGGTCAGCCGGTAGCCCACCACACGACCGTGGTCCGCCCCCGGTCCGAACCGGTCCCGCTTGGTGGTGGGCACGTCGAACGCGCGGCAGGACAGCCCGTCGGCCAGTGGCACGTCGGCGCCGGGGACCACCGCCCGCCATTCGACCGGGCAGTAGAGCTCGAGGGTGCGGAGCAGCCCCGAGCCGTGGCGCAACGTCTTGTGCACCGCCGGCGTGGCGTGCAGCCGCAGACCGCGGGCCTCGCGCAGCAGCAGCAAGCCGAGTGTGTGGTCCAGTTCGGCATCGGTGAGCAGCACCGCTTGCAGCGGCGACGTGCGGTCACCGTCGTGCGGCCGCAGCCCCGGGAACGCCTCGATCTGGGTGCGGACGTCGGGGGAGGCGTTGATCAGGAACCAGGACCGGCCCTCGGCGCTCACCGCGACCGAGGACTGGGTGCGCGCGAACCCGGTCCCGGACCGGACGGCGGTGCAGACCGGGCAGCCGCAGTTCCACTGCGGGGAGCCGCCTCCCGCAGCCGAGCCCAGCACCCGCAGCCACATCCCGGCACTCCGTCCGTGGTCGTCCGAGCGGGCGGAGGGCGCCGGGCCGAAGCCCGGCGCCACCCGCGTCCTCTAGTCGTCCAGCTGAGCGATGTACATGGTCACCTCGGGCGCGACTCCGATCTCGTCGAACTCGGGCGTCTCCCACACATCGAGTAGAGACTCCATGGACTCACCTCCTCTGCCCCGATCACGGCTGGTTCTCCTCGAGCGTCACGCGGATTCCGGGAGGGCGAAGACGAACAGGGCGCTTCCGTGCCCCGCACCCAGCATGCCGGGGAGGAACCCCTCGGCCCACCCGCCCCAGCCGACCGGCACGGCGATGTACTGCCGCCCGTCGACCGTGTACGTGGTCGGGCTGCTGTGGTGGCCGCTTCCGCACTGGAACTGCCAGAGCAGCTCGCCGGAGCGCGCGTCGAGCGCGTTGAACTCGCCGGTGGCTTCGCCGGCGAACACCAGGTCGCCGCCGGTGGCCAGCGTCGAGGCGCACATCGGGAGTTCGTTGCGCCAGCGCCACTTCTCCTCGCCGTTGCCGTCGAACGCGCTGATCGATCCGGTCATGTCCTCGGCGTCCACCTGAACCCCGGCGCCCCAATAGGGGATGCTCTCCTTGAACTCCCGGCGGCGCCGGGTGGCCGTGGCCCCCGTGTCCTGGACCGGGACGTAGAACAGCTCGGTCTTCGGGCTGTAGGACGCGTGCGTCCACTCCTTGGCGCCGGCCGGACCCGGGTAGAAGTGGACCGGTTCGCCCTCCTTCTCCGGGTACAGCTTGGCTGTGACCCGGCCGTCCCGCGTGACCGCGCCCCACGTGATGCGGTCCACGAACGGCGTGGCCGACACCAGCTGACCATCCGTGCGATCGACGACGTAGAAGTAGCCGTTCTTGTCGAAGTGCCCGAGGAGCTTGCGACCGTCCTTCTCGAACAGGATGCACTCGGCGATGCTGTCGTAGTCCCACAGGTCGTGCGGTGTGCACTGGTGGTGCCAGCGGATCTGCCCGCTGTCCGCGTCGACGGCGACGATGCTGTCGGTGTAGAGGTTGTCGCCTTCCCGGACCTCGCCGTCGAAGTCGGGCGCCGGGTTGCCGGTGCCCACGTAGAGCAGGTTCGTCTCCGGGTCGAACGTGCTGGTGACCCAGCAGTTCGCGCCGCCGCGCGCCCAGGCCTCGCCGTCGGAAGGCCAGGTCTCGGAGCCGGGTTCGCCGGGCTTGGGCACCATGTAGCAGCGCCACTGGTGCTCGCCGGACTCGAGGTCGAACGCGTCCAGGTGACCGCGCACGCCGAACTCGCCGCCGGAACTGCCCACGATGACCATGTTCTTCACGATCAGCGGGGCGACGGTGGCGCTCTCACCGGCCCGCACGTCGCCGTAGGTCTTGGCCCAGACCATTTTCCCGTTGGTCGCGTCGAGCGCGATGAGGCGGGCGTTCGCCGCGACGAAGAAGACCTTGCCCTGCGCCACTGCGCACCCGCGGTTGACGTTCCCGCAGCACAGCGACACGTCGAACGGCACGGCGTGCTTGTACCGCCAGATCTCCACGCCCGTTTTCGCGTCCAGGGCCCAGATCCAGCCGTCCCAGCCGGTCAGGAACATGATCCCGTCGACGACGATCGGAGCGGCCTCGAACGAGTAGGTCGACGCACCCGCGATCAGGCCGGTCGTGCCGGCCTGGAACACCCAGGCGGGGGCGAGGCGCTTGACGTTCTCCGTGTTGATCTGGTCCAGCGGGCTGTAGCGCTGCCCGTCGTAGGCACCGTAGTAGGTCAGCCAGTTGTGCGGTTCGTTGCGGGCGTTGAGGATGCGCTCGTAGTTCACGCTGGCGGTGACCGGCGGAGCGAGTTCCCCGCCCGGCATCTTGTAGCTCAGGTTTCCCTGGTCGACGGCCTCACCGGCGTCGACGTAGTCTTCCGAAGTCGTCATGCCCTCCTCCTTCCTACGGTTGCGGCTGGTCGGGTCGGTCCAGGCGAGCCTCCGGCGGCGCGTCGCCCAAGACGACGATGGCTCCGGTCAGGCCCCGGCCCTCGTCGTTTCCGGTGGGCGAGCAGAACCAGTAGTAGCCCGGGCCGTCGAGGTTGAGCGTCGCCCGGCCACGCGAATGATTCACCAGCCAAATGAATTTCCGGTCGCCGTTGCTCGGCAGGAGCGCGCAGTGGGTGTTCTTGTCGTCGTTGACGAGCTCGAGGTCGATATCCCCTCCGTGGGGCATCACGAGAATGGAGGGATCCCACATCAGCTCGTCTTCGTTGATGCGAATGGTGGCCTGCATGCGGCCATCCGAGCCTTCGCTGGCCCGCCCGATCTTTCCGGTGCCCAGAACGCGACCCAGCGTTGCGTGGTTCTGCACATCCAGCCCGAGCTCTTTGAGCAAGTCGGTCCGCTCCGGCGCTGTCGTCATCGGCCTTCACCTTCCTCATCCCGGTCGTCGTGCCGACTCCGCATCGGTCGCATCGGAGGTGCTCGGGCGCGGCGATTCGCATTCCCGCACGGAAATTCTTCGAGATCCGATCAATTTTCCCGAGTTGTCCGACGTCCGACTCAAAATCGGTACTCAATAGGCACGCTACGCCGGAGAAAACACGCCGACAAGCGCGCGGGGCGGCTCACTCGGCGCGCGCCGTTCACCTCGAATCGACTACCGTTCGCACGCGGTTCGGCTCCGTTGGGCAGGGGCCAGGTCACCCCAAACCCGCCCGTCCCGGGTACGGCCGGCTGCGCGCGGTGAAAAACTCGGCCGGCCGGCTCACGCCCGGAGGTCGTACCGGTCGAGGTTCATGACTTTGTCCCACGCCGCAACGAAGTCACGCACGAAGTGAGCTTCCGCGTCGTCGCTCGCGTAGACCTCCGCGAGCGCCCGCAGTTCGGAGTTCGAACCGAAGACGAGGTCGACGCGGCTGCCGGTCCACTTGATCTCGCCGGTGGTGCGGTCGCGGCCCTCGAAGGTCTCCGCGAGCGAACCGGATCCCGGCCTCGGCTGCCATTCCACTTGCGTGTCGAGGAGGTTCACGAAGAAGTCGTTGGTCAGCGACCCGGGCCGGGACGTGAAAACGCCCAGCGGCGACTGCCGGTGGTTCGCCCCGAGGACCCGCAGACCGCCCACGAGAACCGTCATCTCCGGCGCGCTCAGGTTCAGCAGGTTCGCCCGGTCGACGAGCTGGTGCTCCGGCGTGAGCCGGCCCCTCTTCCCCCGGTGGTTGCGGAACCCGTCCGCGGCCGGTTCGAGCGCGGCGAAGGACTCCACGTCGGTCCACTCCTGCGTCGCGTCCATGCGGCCCGGGGTGAACGGGACTTCGACGTCGTGGCCCGCGTTCTCGGCGGCCCGCTCGACGGCGGCGGCTCCGCCGAGCACGATGAGGTCGGCGAGCGAGATCTTCTTGGCTCCGTTTCGGGATTCGGCGAAGGACTGCCGGATCGCCTCCAGGGAGCGCAGCACCCGCGCCAGCCGGTCGGGCTCGTTGACCGGCCAGCTCCGCTGCGGTTCGAGGCGGATGCGCGCCCCGTTCGCTCCGCCTCGCTTGTCGCTGATGCGGAACGTCGAGGCCGACGCCCAAGCCGTGGAGACGAGCTCGGAGACCGACAGCCCGGAGGTGAGGATCTCGCGCTTGAGCGCGGCGACGTCCGCCGCGGAGACAAGTTCGTGGTCCACCGCGGGGATCGGGTCTTGCCAGAGCAGGGTCTCGCGCGGGACCAGCGCCCCGAGGTAGCGCTGGATCGGGCCCAGATCGAGGTGCGTCAGCTTGAACCACGCCCGGGCGAACGCGTCCGCGAGCAGGTCCGGGTTTTCCAGGAAACGCCGGGCGATCGGCTCGTAGGCCGGATCCGTCCGCAGCGCCAGGTCCGTCGTCAGGATCGTCGGGGCGTGCGTTTTCGCCGGGTCGTGGGCGTCGGGCACGGTGCCGGTTCCGCCGCCGCCTCGCGGGATCCACTGCCACAGACCGGCGGGGCTCAGCTCCAGGTCCCACTCGTAGCCGAACAAGGTCTCGAAGAAGCTGTTGTCCCACCTCGTCGGGGTAGGGGTCCACGTGCCCTCGAGCCCGCTGGAGATGGTGTCGGCGCCGTTGCCGGTGCCGTAACCGCTCCGCCAGCCCAGGCCCTGCTCCTCCACGCCGGCGGCTTCGGGTTCGGGGCCGAGGTAGGTGTCCGGCTCGGCGGCACCGTGGGTCTTGCCGAATGTGTGCCCGCCCGCGATCAGCGCGACGGTCTCCTCGTCGTTCATCGCCATGCGGCGGAACGTCTCGCGGATGTCGCGCGCCGCGGTGAGCGGGTCCGGGACGGTGTGGGGCCCCTCCGGGTTGACGTAGATCAAGCCCATCTGGGCGGCCGCGAGCGGGTTCTCCAGCTCCCGGACGCCGCCGTGCCGCTCGTCGCCCAGCCAGACGTGCTCAGGACCCCAGTACACGTCGTCGTCGGACTCCCAGACGTCCTCCCGGCCGCCGGCGAAGCCGAAGGTGGTGAAGCCCATCGTCTCCAGGGCGCGGTTGCCGGCGAAGACCATCAGGTCGGCCCAGGAGATCTTGCGCCCGTACTTCTTCTTCACCGGCCAGAGCAGCCGGCGCGCCTTGTCGAGGTTGCGGTTGTCCGGCCAGCTGTTCTGCGGGGCGAAGCGCTGCATGCCCGTCGCCGCGCCGCCCCGGCCGTCGTCGACGCGGTACGTCCCGGCACAGTGCCAGACCATCCGGATCACGAGCGGGCCGTAGTGGCCGAAGTCGGCGGGCCACCACTCCTGCGAGGTCGTCAGCACCTCGTCGACGTCGTTCGCCAAAGCGCCGAGGTCGAGGGTCCGGAACTCGGCAGCGTAGTCGAAGTCCCGCCCGAAGGGGGCGGCCGCGGCGGGGTGTTTCCTGAGGATGCCGAGGCCGAGCCGGTTCGGCCACCAGTCGCGGTTGCTCACGGCCGCGGCCGGGCGGCTGCCGCGGTTGGCCGAGCCGGGGAGGCCGAGGCCGCCCGCGCTCCGGTCGTTCGTCTCGCCGACTACGACGTCGGGGTTGTCAGACACCGGTGAATCCTTCCGGGTGGTGCGGTGGTGAAATATGCGGTGGTGCGGTGGTGCCGGGGGTCAGAGGTCCAGCGCGCGGCGCACCGCCGGAGCGTTGCGGCGGGAGACCGGCACCATCTCGTTCGCCCCGTCGTCCATGACGAGCCGCAGCTCGCCCTTGTGCCCGCGCTCGATCTCCCGGATGCGGCTGAGGTTGACCACGTACCTGCGGTGCACCCGCAGGAAGCCGGCCTCCGCCAGTTCGGTGTCGAGCTTGTCCAGGCTCTGCGAAGCGGCCCGCAAGCGTCCCTGCGCGGTGGACAGCCACACGTCGTTGCCCTCCGATTCCGCGAAGGAGACTTCCGGCAGGTGCAGCAGCACCATCCGGCTGTCCCGCATCCCGACCACCCGGCGCGGCCGCACGCGAGGGCTCGCGGACGCCTCCGCCTGGGGCAACTGCACACCGACGGAAATTCCGAACGAAACCAGGTGCCCGATCAGCTGAGCGGAGGAGAAGACGGGCCGGATGCTGATCGCCGTCGGCTCGTCGGCCAGGTGGGTGAAGATCTGCGTGGAGCCGATCCAGTCGGGGTTGTGGGCGGCCTGCTTGCTGGCGTGCCGAGCGGCTGCGATCAGCTCCGGGAGCCCGGGGTTCCAGCGCAGCGTCGAGTCGATCGCCGGAGTCGATGCCGGGACACCCATGAGCACACTCGCAGTGTCGTCCGCGATCACCGCCTTGCCCGCGGTGTCGACCGCGGCAAGCGGGCTACGGGAGCGGGCACTTGCCTGGGTGAAGGCCGCGACCAGCTCGGCTCCGCTGTCGCGGGCACGCCGCTTCAACGCGCTCTGGGTCTTGGCGACCGCGTTCGCCAGCCACCCGCCCGCCGACGGGGGAAGCTGGCTGCGCCAGCACGAGAGGTTCAGACCCCCGATGGGCTCCCCGGTCACCACGTCGCGCACCGCGATGCCCGCGCCGACCCAGTTGTGGAACGCCTGGCACCAATGCTCCGCGCCGCTGATCAGCACCGGGCCGTGCGCCTCGAGCGCCGTGCCCATGCCGTTCGTGCCCGCCGCGCATTCCGACCAGCAGAACCAGGGCGCCAGATTGAGGTCGGCAGCCCGGGCGAGCGTGACCGGGTCGCCCCAGTCGCCCAGGATCCGGCCGGCCGCGTCGGTGACGGTGACGACGCCGGGCAGACTCCCCATTTCATGGGCCACGGAGGCGGCGCGGAAACCCAGCTCGGCGAAGACGACATCGTGTTCGGGGTTGTGGCCGCGCTCGGCGACGGCGACCGGAGCCTCGGTCAGGTGCGGATCCACTCGGTACTGCTCCCGGCACCGGTGCCAGGAGATCGCCACCACCGGCCGGACGCCGGGGACTTGGTCCTCGCCCTGGACGAACCGTTCCCACGCCGCGAAAACGGCGCCACCGGCGGGGCTCGCCGCCTTCCCGTCGAACCGATGCGCATCGCCCATGGTGGGGACCCCCTCTGGTCCATCACCGACGCTCGACGGCAAGCCCACGGCCCGTACCGGTTTCCGTTCGTCCGGGCCTGGTCTGGCTTGCAGCGGACTGGCCACTGCCTCACGCTTGCGCGGCGTCGTCACTCGTTCCAGGTTGTGTCACCGACCGGTACCGCTCAGTCTAGGTATCGTTGCCAGGCTGCGCACGTCTCGTGACCAGGGGAATCGTCTGGCCGATCGCCGCGGGTCGGCAGGCGATTGTCGTTGCGGCGCCCCAATATTTTCTTACCGCTGCCCGGTGAAGTCCGTGATGAGTTCACTGGCGGGCTTTGGCCGCGGTATGTCCACAGTGGATGGCCGCAGCGATGGTTCCCTCGAGACCCGGGCGCCGGTCACCCGGCCGGCGTGAACCGGCCGAGTTTGTCCGGGTTGGACATCCACTGGATTCCCGTGGCGAGGCCGTCGGCGGTCTCGAAGGAGCAGACATGCCACGTCGAGCCGAGCCGGACGACCAGCGCGGCCTCGCCGTTGACGTCGGCGGTGCGGAGCTCGACCTCGGAGTGCTTGCCGATCGTGCCGATACCGAACCGGCAGACCTTCGCGGCCCCGGAGACCGGCCGCAGGGCCGCGCGGACCTTGCCGCCGCCGTCGCCCCAGAGGGTGACGTCCTGGGCGAGGAGGCCTTGCAGGGCGGCCCGGTCGCCGGTGCGGGCGGGGGTGAGGAACCGGTCCACGAGTTCGCGGTGCACGTCCGGGTCGAGGGTGAAGCGGTCGCGGCCGGTCGCCACGTGCGCCGCGCCGCGCCGGTGCAGCTGCCGGGCGTGGGCCTCGCCCAGGCCGAGGACCTGCCAGATCTCCTCGTACGGCAGCTCGAAGGCTTCCCGGAGCACGAAAACCGCGCGTTCCGGCGCGGAGAGGCGGTGCATGAGCCGGAGGGTGGCCAGCGAGGGGGTGTCGCGTTGCGCGGCCGTGTCGGCCGGTCCCAGCGGCTCGCCCTCGTGGGTGTTCACCGGCTCCGGCAGCCACGGGCCGACGTAGGTCTCGCGCCACCGCCGGGCCAGGCGCAGGCGGTCGATCGCCGGCCGGGACACCACCTTGACCAGGAAACGGCGCGGTGCCTCGACCCTCGTGTGGTCGACCTCGGACCACCGCAGCCAGGCCTCCTGGACGACGTCCTCGGCGTCGTCGACGCTGCCGAGGATCCGGTAGGCGGCGCCGAGCAGCACCGGCCGGTGCTCTTCGAAAGCCGCGTCGGCACTGCCGGTGTCCGTCTCGGCGGGGCCGGCGTAGGCAAGCAGCGCTCCGGGCGGCCCGCGTTCGGCGGGCTGCCCGGAGTGTCGTGGTCGCCGGGCTCACGCGTCCAGCACCGGGGCCTGGCGGGTGCTGATCGCGATGCGGTTGAAGGCGTTGATCATGATGATCGCCATCACCAGGTCGGCCACCTCCTTCTCCGACCAGATCTCCCGCGCCTCGTCTCAGACCTCGTCGGGCACACCGTCTTCGCCGATCTTCGTGACCGCGTCGGTCAGCGCCAGGGCGGCGCGTTCTTCCCGTGGGAAGAACGGCGACTCGGGCCAGACTGAGACCGCGAACAGCCGCTGCGCGGACTCGCCGGCCTTGAGCGCGTCCTTGCTGTGCATGTCGACGCAGAACGCACAGCCGTTGACCATCGAAGCCCGGAGCTTGATCAGTTCCAGCAAGGGAGCGTCGACCGTGCCCTGGGCGTAGGTGTACTGCTCGAACAGCCGGTTCCCGGCGGGACAGAACCGCCGCGCGAGTGACCGGATTACCTACGCACCGTGTCCGTAGAGCCAGTCCACGTAGCGGTAGTCGTCCGCGGCACGGTCGCGCAGCAGGGCATTGCGGGTGGCGCGGAACAGGCCGTCGCAGTGCCAAAGCTCGCCCCAGTCGCGCGCAGTGCGCTGGACGCGCGCGGTGCGCACGGCCCGGGCCGCGGCGTAGTCCCGCAAGGCCGGGTCCCAGTCCGTGCCGGAACCGGTGTCGTGCTTGTCGGCTTGCTCGACGAGACCGGCGGCGTCCTCGAGCGCCTGGCAGGCGCCCTGGGCGAGGTACTGGAGCATCGGGTGGGCGGCGTCGCCGGTGAGGGCGAGGCGGCCGTCGACCCAGGTGCCGATCGGCCGGCGGTCGTACATGCGCCACCAGCGGTCCCGCCACAGGTGCGGCAGACCGGCGCGGACCGGCTCACAGGTGGCCGCGAACGCCGTGTCGAGCTCGTCGGGCGTGCCCCAGTCCTCCTCGCCGGCGAAGGCCTTGGGGGAGCGGAACACGGCGACGGTGTTGAGCATTTCGCCGCGGCGCAAGGGGTATTGGACGAGGTGACAGCCCGGTCCGACGTGGACGGTGACGTCCTCGAGGGCGAGGCCGCCGGTGTCCGGGAGGTCGGCGAGCGGGACGGCGCCGCGGTAGGCGACGTAGGCGGAGCTGACGGGTTCGTCGGAGCTTAGCCGGCGGCGCAGGCCGGATCGGAGGCCGTCGGCCGCGATCACGATGCGGCCCGTGTCGCGGCGGTGGTCGCCGACCGCTGTCGCGGAATCCGGGCCGTTCTCCACGCCGGTGACGGTCGCGCCGGTGACCAGGTCGACGCCGGCGTCGCGGCAGGCCCGCACGAGGATGGCGTGCAGGTCGCTGCGGTGGATCACGACGTAGGGCGCGCCGTAGCGGCGTTCGGCGTCGGCGAGGTCGAGGTGGGTGAGCTCGCTGCCGTCGAGCGCGTCGCGCATGACGAGCCGCCGCGGGCGGACGCCGTGTTCGACGAGTTCGTCGAGCAGATCCCAGTCCCGCAGGACGCGCGTCGCGTTCGGGGCCATCTGCAGGCCGGCCCCGACCTCGCCGAACTCCGCCGCCTGCTCCAGGACGCGCACCGCGCGCCCCGAGCGGGCCAGCGCCAGCGCGGTGCCGAGCCCGCCGATGCCGCCCCCGACGACGACGGCGTCGACGTCGGGAACGGTGGTCACGATCGAATCGGTCATCGTCGTCTCCTCACAGCCAGTTCGGCAGGGTGGGCAAACCGGCCTCGCGGTGGCGCCCGGCCGGCCAGGCGGCGGCCGTCGCGAGCGGGAGGCCGACGGGCACGGGCGTGCCGTCGCCGGTGATCTCGTGGTCGGTGTAGGGGGTGGTGAGCCGGATCGCGGGTCCCGGCCGGGCCGAGCGCCAGGCGGCGATGTCGTCGACCAGCACCGCGAGAAACCCCTCGGGCAGGTCGTCGAACGTCGTGCCGGCCCTGAGGTCGACTGCGTGGACGCAGGTCTCGCGCGCCCGCATCCACGACGTCTCGCCGGCGGCGACGGTCCGGCCCTGGGCCGTGACGACCTCGGCGGCCCACGCGGTGGCGGGCATCGCGTCGGCCGCCTCCGCGAGTCCGGCGGCGGTGGCGGCGACCCAGCGGCGGAGGTCGGGGCGGGCGGCGCCGGACTCGATCGCGGCGGCGCGCAGGGTCACCGGCGACACCGGTCGGTGTTCCGCCTTCGCTGTCATGCGGGCAACGCTAGACAAGTTCTGCTGTGCGGTGCTTATAGTTCTGATGTGAAGAACAAGCCGACCTACGGGATCGACTCCGTCGACCACGCGCTGCACCTCGCGACGATCCTTCAGCAGGAGGGCCCCCTGCGGCTGACCGAGGCGGCCGAACGGCTCGGCGTCGCCCGCTCGACCGCGCACCGGCTGCTGGCCATGCTCGTCTACCGCGATTTCGCCGAGCAGGACGAGGATCGGCGTTACGTCGCGGGCTCGGTGCTGCGGCGCCCGACGGTGATCGAACCCGTCGACCACCTCCGCCAGATCGCGTTGCCGCACCTGCAGAACCTGACCGAGCGGACCCGGGAGAGCAGCAACCTGATCGTCGTGGTCGGCGATCAGGCGCGGTTCGTGGCGACGGCCGAATGCGACCAGGTGCTGCGCGTCGGGGACCGGGCGGGGCGCATGCTCCCCGCTCACCTCGCGTCGGGTGGGCGGGTGGTGCTGGCGGCCCTCGACTCCGACGACGTGCGCGCCCGGTACGCCGGGACGGACGTCGACGTCGAAACGCTGGTGCGGGACCTGAAGAAGGTGCGGCGCCAGGGCTTCGCGCTCAACGACCAGCTCACCGAGGTCGGGCTGACGGCCGTCGGCTGCCCGATCGCCGGTCCCCCGGGCTCGATGCCGGCAGCGATCTCGATCGCCATGCCCACCGCCCGGTACCGGCGCGACCGCCTTCGCGAGTGGGTCGCCCACCTCACCGCCACCGCCGAGGACATCGCGCGAGAGCTCGCCGAGGCCTGAGTACACAGATCACGGCCACCACCGGCACCTCGCGCATCGACGTCGAGCACCCGACCGGCCACCTGCAGGTCGAGGTGGAGGTGGACCCGGGCGAGACCCCGCCGCGGGTGCGCCGC
>NZ_JBFBAF010000033.1:120052-127936 GCF_040682095.1 Amycolatopsis sp. NPDC051372 | reverse complement strand
GGTCGCGCGGGCGTTTGCCGCGCCCCCGGGGGGGGGGCCGCCGTTATGGTCCCCGCTCCCCCCCAGCGGGGGCCCCGCGGGGGGCGGGCCCGGCGCCCCGGGGCGCGGGGGCCACGGCTGCTCACTCCTCCCCCTCGGCGGACCCGCGCAGGCTCGGCGGCGCGGGCAGGTGGTGCCCCGGCCGTTCCGGATCGCAGCCGACGCGCGGCAGGCGGGAGCGGATACCACCCGCCGTGCGCTCGAACCGGCGGGCCAGCTCGGCGACCGTGTCGCCCGCGAGCCACGCGGACTCCAGCTCCGCATCGAGCTCGGCACTCCACGGTTTCCCTTGCTGCGCGGGCCGTTCGCCCGATCTTCGGCGCGGCCCGCCCGCGAAGGCGTGGAGGCTGCCGGCCAGGAGGTCGGCCACCGCGGGGACCACGGTGGTGTCGAGGTCGAGCCTGCCGTGCACGACGGATTCTCCGTCGGGCCCTTCGCCGCCCACGGTGACCGTGACGCGGCGCTGCTCGGCCGTCTCGCCCGGGCGGGCGACGACGGCGATCTGATACTGGACGTTTCCGGCCCGGACCTCGGTCCGGTGCTCTTCGATGATCGTCATGGCGGCGAAGGTAGCGCCCACCCCCGACAGAATCCGCTCACGGCCCGTGCCCGGACGGCTGCGCTCCGAAATTGTCAGACTCCTGTCGTAGCGTCCTCGAGCGATCACGAACAGCGAGCGAGGGGGATCGGTGGAAGGGCACGGATCAGTACCGGAGCACAGACAAAGGGTGCCCCGGGCCGGCGGACCGGACCGGGGCACTGGGAGGAAGGGATCAGAAGTGCGACAGCGCACCGGTTTCGGCCTGGGCGTGGGCTGGAGCTGGTGCCTCGCTCTTCTGCTGCGGGTTCGCGGCCGCGGGAACCGGCGGTGGCACCGGGTCGCACTGCGCGTCGGAGTGGTTGCCCGAGGTGCGCTTCGGCAGCGCGCCGGTCGCGAGGTAGTCGGCGACCTTGTCGTCCACGCAGGCGACGCCGGACAGCGAGCCGGCGTGCGTGGTGCCGCCGGGGGCGCTGATCAGGCTCGACTTCGGGAACAGCTTGCGCACGGCGAGGCTGCCCGCGTACGGGGTCGCCGCGTCGAGCTCCTCGCTGATGAGCAGCACCCCGCCGACCTTGCCGCCGTCGACCTTCACCGGCTTGCCGGCCTTGGCGGGCCAGTCGCGGCAGGGCGCGTTGAACCACGCGTTGCCCCAGGTTTCGAACGGAGCGCGGAAGTAGGTCGTCCAGTTGTCGAGGCGCCAGCGGTTCCAGCCGGCCGGCCACTGCACGTCGGTGCACTGGACGGCGCTGTACACGGCGTACCCGTTGTCGTCCCCGGGCGGGTTGGAGGCGTCGTAGAGGTTCTTGAGCGTCTGCCAGTCGCCGCGGTGCACCCAGCCGTCGAACGCCTTGGCCACGTCCTCCCAGCCGAACACGTAGTAGCCGGCCTGCAGGAAGACGTCGGTCCACTCGTCGCCGCCGATCACGCCACCGGCGGCCGAACGGTCGAGCTTCTTCTGCTGGTCGTACCAGAGCTTCTCCACCGCGGCCTCGGTCTTGCCGAGGTGGTAGAGGTCGTCGTACTTCGCGAGCCAGCCGAAGTAGATCTTGATGTTGCGGTCGAAGGCCACGTCCTGGTCCAGGTTGGCCTGGTACCAGACCTTGCCTGGGTCGACGTTGCCGTCGAGCACCATGCGGCGCACGTTCTTCGGGTACAGCGTGCTGTAGACCTGGCCGAGGTAAGTGCCGTAGGAGAAGCCGTAGTAGTTGATCTGCTTCTCCCCCAGCGCCACGCGGAGGCTGTCCATGTCCTGCGCGACGTCGGTGGTCTTGATGTGGTCGAGGATGGCGCCGTTCTTCGCACACGCCTTCGCGTAGCCCTTGGCCTTGGCGAGCCAGGTGCGCTCGAGCTGCGGCGTCGAAGGCACGTACGGCGGGCGGTCGTAGGAGAAGTAGCTACCGTCGCACGTCACGGCCGGCTTGCTGGAGCCGACGCCGCGCGGGTCGAAGCCGATCCAGTCGTAGCTCTCGCCGGCGCCATCCGGCACGTACTGGCCGAGCACCGAGAGCCCGAGCCCGGAACCGCCGGGGCCGCCGGGGTTGACCAGCATCACGCCCTGGTACTGCGCGGACTTGTGTTTGATCCGCGACACGGCGACCTGCACCTTGGTGCCGGAGGACTTCGCGTAGTCCATGGGGACCACGAGGAACCCGCACTCGGCACCGGCGTTCTTCAGGCTCGTGGTCTGGCACGGCCCCCAGCTGATCGACGGCGGGGTGTAGCCCGGCTTCGCCGCCCCCGGCACAGCTGTGGCCGCCGGCGCGGCGGCCATCGTCCCGACCGCGACACCCGCGGCGGCCAGGACGGCAAGGATTTTCTTCACGGTGGCCCTCTTCGCTCGCGGGTTACCCGAATTGGTCGAAACTACCGACAACCCGGAACAATCTCCTCGCACGACACGAGTTGCGCCAGCCGTCGCCCGCCGGTGGCCGGCGCGGTGGAGGTGAACGCGGATGGGTATGGACAAGGCGTTGATCTCGGCTGTCCGAACCGGACTCGCCGCCCGGGCGGACCCGGGGAAAGCGCCCGCCATGCAGGCCTACATGAAGTCGATGATGCCGTATCGCGGGGTGGCCAAACCCGGGCGCGCCGCGCTCATGAAAGAGGTCCTCGCCGCTCACGTTCTGCCCGATCGGGTGAGTTTTTCAACGACCGTGCTCGCCCTGTGGCGCGAGGCGGAATTCCGCGAGGAGCGCTACGCGGCGATCGACCTGTCGGGCCACCGCGCGTACCGGCGGTGGCAGGACCCGGACCTGCTCGGCCTCTACGAGGAGCTCATCGTGGACGGTGCGTGGTGGGACTTCGTCGACGAGGTCGCGATCCGCCGCATCGGGCCGATCCTGCGTGAGTACCGCGCGGAAGTCACGCCGGTGCTACTGCGCTGGGCCACCGACGTCGACCGCTGGCGGCGTCGCACCGCGGTCATCTGCCAGGTGTCGGCGAAAACGGACGTCGACCGCACCCTTTTGACGACGGCGATCGAAGCCAACAGCGCTGACCCGGATTTCTTTCTGCGGAAAGGCATCGGCTGGGCGTTGCGCGACCACGCGAAAACGGATCCGGACTGGGTGCGCTCCTTCGTGCGCGACCACCCGGGGCTGTCACCACTGTCCACACGGGAGGCTGTGAAGAACCTGACCTGACAGCGATCCACGACCGAAGGGATGGGAGAGACCAGGCACAGAGCAGGAGCCGCCAGGCGCGGCATCAGCAGCCGATGACGGTACGGCGAGTGCGCTGCCGAACCCGCGACCGGGTGAGCCCCGGAGGCGGGACGCGCAGCAGCAGCCGTGTGTCGCCGAGCGGAGCGCAAGGCCTGGATGAGGCGGGGCGATCAGCGCAGCCTGGATGAGGCAGGCGATCCCGTGACGGAGGCCGAGACGACGACCGCGGCCCGAGCCGCTGAGGCCGGCACTCGGCGTCGGTACTGGGGACCAGCAGGCGGGTCGCGACTCGCGGCGGACGCCCGGAGCCGCGACCCGAGGCGGGCACCCGAGACCGGTACCTGCGTGGTCACCCGAGGCACCCAGGGCGGCCGCTCCCCGCGGGCACCCGGGACGGGCGCTCGCAGCACCCGGGGCGGGCACTCGCGCCGAGCACTCGCGGCAGTCACCAGAGGCCGGCCGGGGCAGGCGCCAAAGGCCGGCGCCCGGAACAGGCACCCGAGGCCGGTACCTGGGTGGCCACCCGAGGCAGGCACCCGGGATGGACACTCGCAGCACCCGGGGCGGCCACTCGCGGCGAGCACCCGCGGCCGGCCGGGGCAGGCGCCAAAGGCCGGCCCCGCCCGGGGCACCCGAGGCGGGCACCCCGGGCGGCCACCCGAGGCAGGCCCCGGATCGGGCACTCGCGGCGAGCGCCCGCGGCAGTCACCAGAGGCCGGCACCGGAGACAGGCGCCAAAGGCCGGCGCCCCGCGCGCGCCCGAGGCCGGTACCCTAGGCGGCACCCGAGCCGCCTGAGGCAGCCATCTGGGGCGGGCAGTCGCGGCAGGCACCCGAGACCGGCGCCGGGGCAGGCACCAGCGGCGAGCGCCCGGGGCAGGCACCGAGTGGAGAGCCGGCAGTGGAGAAACGGCAGTGGGCCGGAAACTCCGCGGTGAGGCGGTGTCTCCGGCCCGCTGGACCGACGTCGGTCAGGTGGGGCTGCGGGAGTCAAGCCCGCAGCGTCGCTCCGAAGCGGTCGCCGGCGGCGGAGACGGCGGCGTCGCGGGCCTTGGTGGCTTCGTCGACCGTCAGGGTGCGGTCGGGGGCCCGGAAGCGGAGCTTGTAGGCCAGGGACTGCTTACCTTCGCCGACCTGGGTGCCGGTGTAGACGTCGAAGAGCGCGATGTCTTCGAGGAGCTCGCCGGCGCCCGAGCGCAGGACCTCGGCGAGGTCGGCGGACGGGACGTCGGAGCCGGCGACCAGGGCGACGTCGAGCAGCACCGGCGGGTAGGCCGAGACGCTCGGCGCCGGGCGGGAGTCCGGCAGCGGGATGGCGTCGAGGTCGAGCTCCATGGCGACCGTGCGCGGCGGCAGGCCGAGTGCCTCGACGACCTTGGGGTGCAGCTCGCCCGCGTGGCCCACCGGCCAGTCGCCCACGCGCAGCTGGGCGCAGCGGCCCGGGTGCCACGGCGGGAGGTCGGCCGCCTGCACCGTGAGCTCCACGCCGGCGGCCTTGGCCACCAGGCGAGCGGCCTCGACGGCGTCGGCCCAGCCTGCGGGCTCGCCCTTGCCCCACCAGCCGGCGCGGCGGCGCAGGCCGGTGAGCACGACGGCGACGTGCACCGGCTGGGCGGGTACGGCGGCTTCCAGCACGGCGAGCTCTTCGTCGCTCGGCCGGTGCTCGACGCCGAGGTCCGGCACCTTCAGCTGGTGCGGCTTCGGCAGCACGACCTGGCCGATGTGGAAGAGCGACACGTCCTTCATGCCGCGGGACACGTTGCGCTGCAGCGTGTCGAGCAGGCCGGGCAAGAGCGTCGTCGACATGCGGTCGTGGTCGGCTTCGAGCGGGTTGCGCACGCGAACGGTCTTGCGGCGCACGTCGTCCTCGGGCAGGCCGAAGGCGTCCCACACCGAGTCGCCGACGAACGGGAAGGGCAGGACCTCGACGTGACCCGCCTCGGCCAGAGCACGGGCGACACCGCGGCGGCGCTTCTGCTCTTCGGTGAGACCACGGCCCGCGGGCGCCGCCGGCAGGACCGACGGGATGCTCTCGTAGCCCTCGAGCCGCAGCACCTCTTCGACGAGGTCCGCGGGCTGCACGAGGTCGGCGCGCCAGCTCGGCGGGGTCGCGGTGACCGAGGAGATGCCCGCGTCGCTGGTGCTCACCTGGACCTTGCAGCCGATCTGGGTGAGCCGCCGGACGGTGACGCCGCGCTCGTAGCGCACGCCCGCCACCTGATCGGGCAGGTTGATCGGCATGGTCACCGGCGGCAGCGGCGCGACGCCGCCCTCGTCGGTGCGGCCGGGCTGGATGGCGCCCTCGCCGTACTGACGCAGCAGCCTGGCGGCCAGCTCGACCGCGGCCGCGCACAGGCCCGGGTCGGTGAAGCGCTCGAAGCGCTTGGCCGCCTCGGAGAACAGCTTGTGGCGACGCGCCGTGCGGCTGATCGACGCGGGGTTCCAGTGCGCCGCCTCGAGGAGCACGTCGGTGCTTTCCGGGGTGATCTCCGTGCTGGCGCCACCCATGGTGCCCGCGAGCGAAATCACGCCGGAGTCGTCGGCGATCACGATGTCGTCGGCGTCGAGCGTGCGTACGACGTCGTCCAAAGTGGTCAGCTTCTCCCCCGCCTTCGCGCGCCGCACCACCAGGTCGCCCTGGATGGCGGTGGTCGCGAACGCGTGGAGCGGGTGACCGAGTTCGAGCATCACGTAGTTGGTGACGTCGACGGCCAGCGAGATCGACCGGATGCCGGCGAGCATCAGCCGGCGGCGCATCCACCAGGGCGACGGCGCTGTCGCGTCGAGGCCCTTCACACGGCGCAGTACGAACCGCGGGCAGCCTTCGGGGTCCTCGACCCGCACCGGCCACGCGTCGCCCTCGGCCTCGGGGATGTCGATGTTCGCGGGGTCGCCGAAGGGCACGTCGAGCGCGTTGGACAGCTCGCGCGCGAGGCCGCGGATCGACAGCGCGTAGCCGCGGTCCGGGGTCGGCGTGACCTCGATGACGGTGTCGGACAGACCGAGCAGCTCCTTGGCGTCGTCGCCCGGGCTCGCGGTTCCCGGCGGCAGCACGAGGATGCCGCTGTGGTCCTCGCCGAGGCCCAGCTCCTTGGCGGAGCAGATCATGCCGTCGCTGACCTTGCCGTACGTCTTGCGCGCGGCGATCTCGAAGTCGCCGGGCAGCACGACGCCAGGCAGCGCGACCACGACGAGGTCGCCCTCGGCGAAGTTGCCGGCACCGCAGACGATGCCGCGGGTCTTGATGCCGTGGGGGCCCTCGTTCTCGATGGGGCCTTCGTCGTCGTCCTCGTCGTCGTCCTCATCGGACGCGGCGGTGTCCTCTTCGGACTCCGGCTCCTCGCCGACCTCGACGCGGCAGAACCGCACCGGCTTCTTGAAGCCCGTCAGCTCCTCGATCTCGGCGACGCGCCCGACCACGAGGGGGCCGGTCACGGGGCCGAGCTCGCTCAGCTCGTCGACCTCGATCCCGATCCGCACGAAGGCGTCGGCCAGGTCCTGGGGGGTGACCTCGTCACCCACGTCGAGGTGCTCGGTCAGCCAGCTCACCGGGACTCGCACTACGCCTCCGTTCCGAAGGGAAGGGTGAACCGGACGTCGCCTTCGACCATGTCGCGCATGTCCGGGATGCCGTTGCGGAACTGCAGGGTCCGCTCGATGCCCATGCCGAACGCGAAGCCCGAGTACACCTCGGGGTCGACGCCGCACGCGCGCAGCACGTTGGGGTTGACCATGCCGCAGCCGCCCCACTCGACCCAGCCGGGGCCGCCCTTCTTCTCCTCGAACCACACGTCCACCTCGGCGGACGGCTCGGTGAAGGGGAAGAAGTGCGGGCGCAGCCGCGTCTTGGAGCTCTCGCCGAACATCGCGCGCGCGAACGCGTCGAGCGTGCCCTTGAGGTGGGCCATGGTGATGCCCTTGTCCACGGCCAGGCCCTCGACCTGGGTGAACACCGGCGTGTGCGTGGAGTCCAGCTCGTCGGTGCGGTAGGTGCGGCCCGGGCACACGACGTAGACCGGCAGGTCGCGGTGCAGCAGGCTGCGGGCCTGCACGGGCGAGGTGTGCGTGCGCAGCACCAGGCCGGAGTCCTCTTCGCCCACGTAGAACGTGTCCTGCAGCTGACGCGCGGGGTGGTCCTTGCCGAAGTTCAGCGCGTCGAAGTTGAACCACTCGGCCTCGAGTTCGGGGCCTTCGGCGACCTCGTAGCCCATCGCGATGAACGCGTCGGCCACGCGCTCGGACACGGTGCTGATCGGGTGCCGGGCGCCGCGCGGGATCTGGTCCCACGGCAGCGTGACATCGACGGCCTCTTCGCGCAGCACGTGCTCGTCCCGCTCGGCCTGCAGCACCGCGCGGCGCTCGTCGAACGCGGCCTGGGCGGCCTGGCGGGCCTCGTTGACCCGCTTGCCTGCGTCGGCCTTCTCCTGCTTGGACAGCGCGCCGATGGCCCGGCGCGCGAGCAGCAGCGGCGCCTGGTCTCCGAGGTGCGCCGGCTTGACGGCGGCGAGCGCCTCCAGGTCGGTGGCACCCGCGAAGGCCTCTTCGGCCGCCTTGATCGCCGCACGCAGGGTTTCCGGTGCGAGCACGTCGACCGGCTTGTCTGTGGCTCCGGACATGACTCCTCGGCGTCCGCTGGGACGGG
>NZ_JBFBAF010000033.1:0-119955 GCF_040682095.1 Amycolatopsis sp. NPDC051372 | reverse complement strand
GGGTTGAGCGGCAGCGCACGGGCAGGAAGCCGCACGTGCACATCGGGCAGCCCAGTCTAGGGGATCGGCCACCGGCCCCGGCCGCTCACCCTCCGCTGGGACGGGTTGAGCGGCAGCGCACGGGCAGGAAGCCGCACGTGCACATCGGGCAGCCCAGTCTAGGGGATCGGCCACCGGCCCCGGCCGCTCACCCTCCGCTTCCGAAGCGATCACCCCGCCCGGCGCTCGGGACGGGCACACAGCCCCCGCCCTCTCCGGCAGGGTTCCGGCAAAGTCGTTTGTGGTTCAGGGCTGGATGCCGAGCAGGGTGAGTGCCCCGATCGCGGTGACCGAGCACGCTCCCGCCACCACCACGAGAACCGAACCGATCGAGTGGCGCACACCCCGCTGATGTCGCGGATCCGGCACCACAGCCAGATGTTGCCGAAGGTCCGCAACCCGCCCACGCTCAACATTCGCATCACCCAACCGGGCCAGACGCTCAAGCACAGCAGGAATCAGGCAGATGATGCAGCGGGCACAGCCCTCTCACATGATCACGGGACTGAGACACTCACATGATCAACCAGGAGCCGTGCCCGCCCTGCAACCAGGCCGAAAGACTTTGCCGGAACCCCCACCCTCTCCCGGGGGGGGCGTCCCATGCCCATTCTATCGGCGGAGGACGACAGTTCCGAGAAGATCGCCGCAGATCAGCGGAGTTGCCCACAACCCGATCGGGTGGGGATGGCGGCGGTCGACGACAGGCGGGCGAATGTGCGCAGCGTGATCGGCAGCGGCGGTCAGCGGTGCGCCGCCATCGCGGCCGTGTACACGCAGACAGCGGCCGCCGTGGCCAGGTTGAGGCTTTCGGCTTTGCCGTACAACGGGATGCGGACGGCGGCGTCGGCCGCCGACAGGACGGCCTGGGACAGGCCGTGTGCCTCGTTGCCGAAGATCCACGCGACCGGGTCACCGAACGTGATCTCGTCGAGCGAAGTGTCCGCGTAGCCGTGGGCGGCCAGGGTGCGCAGACCGGCGGCGCTCAGCGACGCAAGCACCGACGGGATGTCGCGCTCACGGGCCAGCGGGACGTGGAAGGTGCTGCCGGCGGCGGCGCGGACGCTCTTGCCGTTGTGGGGGTCGACGGTGTCGCCCGCGAGGATCACGGCGTCGGCGCCCGCGGCGTCGGCGACGCGGATCACGGTGCCGGCGTTGCCGGGTTCGGCGACGTCCACCAGGACGACCACCAGGCGAGCATCGGGCAGCACCGTCGAGAGTGGACGGTCGACCAGGGCGCACACGGCCACGAGGCCTTGCGGGGTCACGGTTTCCGACAGGCCGTCGGCGGCGCGGTCGGTGATGAGCGAAACGGCCACACCCGCCGAGGAAGCGGCGGCCATCAACTCGGGGTGCGCCGAAGCCGCGCGTTCCGTGGCGAACAGCTCGAAAACGGTGCCGTGGGCCAACGCGACTTCGACGGCGTTGACGCCTTCGGCCAGGAAGCGGCCGGTCTTTTCGCGTTCCGCGCGGCGCGTCAGTTTGCGCGCAGCGACGACCCGGGGGGTCCGTTCGGTGAACGGGACCGCCCCGGGTCGCGGAAAACTGCCGGTCAGGCCGACTTCGCTTCGCCGGTGTTGACGTTCGCCTTGGCGAGCTCGGCGAGCGCCGTGAAGGCGGCGGCGTCGTTGACCGCGAGGTCCGCGAGGATCTTGCGGTCGACCTCGACACCGGCGACCTTGAGGCCCTGGATGAACCGGTTGTAGGTCACGCCGTTGGCACGAGCGGCCGCGTTGATGCGGGTGATCCACAGCTGGCGGAAATCACCCTTGCGCGCACGGCGGTCGCGGTAGGCGTAGTTGAGCGAGTGAAGCGTCTGCTCCTTGGCCTTGCGGTATAGCCGCGAACGCTGGCCGCGGTAACCGCTGGCCAGTTCGAGAGTTGCGCGACGCTTCTTCTGGGCGTTGACCGCCCGCTTGACGCGTGCCACTGGTCCATCCTGTCGGTTTCAGGGGGCGCGGAGACCCCGGAGTGATGTGGTGCGAGTACGAGGAGAGTCAGATCCCGAGCAGGCGCTTGACTCGGCCGGCCTCGGTCTTGGAGAGCTCCGTGGTGCCCTCGAGACGGCGGGTGAGGCGGTTGGACTTCTTCTCCATCAGGTGCCGGCGGCCGGCCTTCTGGCGGCGCAGCTTGCCCGTGCCCGTCACGCGGATCCGCTTGGACGTACCGCTGTGCGTCTTCATCTTCGGCATGGTTGTTCTGTCCTCTTCCGTGCGGCGGCACACCGGTGCCCCGGTGTGCCGCTGACTGTGCTGGTCGGCGCTGCGGGAGGCGTTACGCCTCGGGCGCTTCGGCCTCGGCCTTGACGGCCTTGGGCTTCACGTTCTTGTGCGGGGCCAGCACCATGATCATGTTGCGACCGTCCTGCTTGGGCGACGATTCGACGAAGCCCAGCTCGGTCACGTCGTCGGCCAGCTTCTGCAGCAGCCGGAAACCGAGCTCCGGCCGGGACTGCTCGCGACCGCGGAACATGATCGTGACCTTGACCTTGTTGCCTGCCGCCAGGAACCGCGACACGTGACCCTTCTTGGTCTCGTAGTCGTGCTGGTCGATCTTCGGACGCAGCTTCTGTTCCTTGATGACGGTCAACTGCTGGTTGCGGCGGGACTCGCGGGCCTTCTGCGCGCTCTCGTACTTGAACTTGCCGAAGTCCATGAGCTTGCATACGGGCGGGCGTGCCTGAGGCGCGACCTCGACGAGGTCGAGATCGTTCTCCTGTGCCAGCCGCAGCGCATCTTCGATCCGGACGATGCCGACCTGCTCGCCGTTGGGTCCGACGAGCCGGACTTCCGGCACCCGGATACGTTCGTTGATGCGTGTCTCGGAGCTGATGGGGCCTCCTTGGTCCGAGTGACTACTTCTCTTCTCGACCTGGTGCCCACATGATTCAGGCCCCGCCACCGGCTTCCTGCCGGTTCACGGGGCCCGCTCTGTCTCCGATCGCGTTCGACCACGAGGATCGAACGCTTCACCTCAGTGAAGGATGCACTGACATCCACCACTTCGGCGAGACCGGACCCGGACACCTGAGGCGGTGACGCGGGTGGGAGCGGGGCTCCACTTGCTGCCCCCGATTTCTCAAGGGCTGGTCGCACGTGGAAGGGTACCAGACGTGTCAGAACAACCTTCGCAACAGCCCCCGCATTCCCCCCACCAGCCCCCGTATTCCCCGGACGTCCGCGACCTGGAGGACATCCCGAGCGTCGAGGTGATCAGCCGCGCGGCCGTGATGCTGATGTCGGCCGCGGCCGAACGCCTGGGCCTGGCCGACGCCGACCCGGACACCTCGCCCCACCGCGACCTCGACGAGGCGCGCCGGCTCATCACAGCGCTGGCCGGGCTCGTCACGTCGTCCGTAGAGTACCTGGGCCTGCACGCCGGGCCGCTGCGCGACGGGTTGCAGTCGCTGCAGAAGGCGTTCCGCGAAGCCTCCGCCGTCCCCGACGCGCCGGGCCAGGGCCCGGGTGAGAAGTACACCGGACCGGTCTACTGACCGTCGCTTCCGAGGCCCGTCCGCCCCTTCGCGGACGGGCCTTCGTCGTCCCAGAGTCCCGAAGGCCTTGTCGAACAGCTCGAAAGGCATCTAACATGTTAGATGTGAGTCCGCTTCCCAAGGTCACCCGGCCGCTGCTGCGCGACGAGGCCTACGACCGTATCCGCCAGGCGATCATCGACGGCAGCCTCGCGCCCGGCACCCCGCTGCGCGACGCCGACCTGGCCGAAGAGCTCGGCCTGTCGCGCGCTCCCGTGCGCCAGGCCTTGCTGCGCCTGGCCGGCGACGGGCTCGTCGAGTCCAAGCCGCAGAGCTACACTCGCGTGGCCGCGATCGCGGGCGACGAGGTGCGCGACGCCGTTCAGCTCGTCCGCGCGCTGCACGAGTTCGCCATCCGTCAGGCGCTCCCCCGGCTCGGCACCGAGCAGGTCGCCGCGATGCGCGCGGCCAACGAGCGCTTTGCCGCCGCGGTCGGTTCGGGTGACGTCGCCGCGGCGATCGCCGCCGACGACCAACTGCACGACGTGCCCGTACGCGCGTGCGGCAACCGCGCCGTCGCCGCGACGCTCGAGCGCTACACCCCGCTGCTGCGCCGGCTCGAGTACGCGCGCTTCAGCTCCCTTCCCGCGCACCGCTCGATCCGGCGGCACACCGAACTCGTCGACGCGATCGAAGCCGGTGACGCCGAAACCGCCGCCGCCGTCACCTCGACCATCTGGTCCGACCTCGAAGCCAGCCTGGAAACCGCCGAAACCCTGGAGACCCCGTGAGCCTCGCCGACTTCCCGCGTTTCCCGCTGATGATCGGCCCGTCGCCGATCCACCGGCTCGACCGCCTCACCGAGTACCTCGGCGGCGCGGCCGTGTGGGCCAAACGCGAAGATCTCAACTCCGGTCTCGCCTACGGCGGCAACAAGACCCGCAAGCTCGAGTACCTCGTGGCCGACGCGCTCGCCCAGGGCGCCGACACGCTGGTCTCCATCGGCGGCGTGCAGTCCAACCACACCCGTCAGGTCGCCGCGGCCGCGGCCCGCGCGGGCCTGAAAGCCGTGCTGGTTCAGGAAAACTGGGTCGACTGGCACGACCCGCTGCACGACAAGGTCGGCAACATCCAGCTGTCACGGATCCTGGGCGCCGACGTGCGGCTCGTCGAGGCCGGCTTCGGCATCGGCTTCAAGGAGAGCTGGGAGCAGGTCCTCGCGGAGGTCAAGGACGGCGGCGGGAAGCCGTACGCGATCCCGGCCGGCGCGTCCGACCACCCGCTGGGCGGGCTCGGCTTCGCGGGCTGGGTCGCGGAGCTGGAAGAACAGGAGCGCGACCTCGGCGTCTTCTTCGACACCGTGGTGGTCTGCTCGGTCACCGGAAGCACTCAGGCCGGGATGGTGGCGGGCGCCGCGCTGAGCGGACGACCTCGCCGGATCCTCGGGATCGACGCGTCGGCGAAGCCCGCCGAGACGCGCGACCAGATCACCCGCATCGCCGAGAACACCGCAGAGCTCATCGGCGCACCCGGCATCGGCGACGTGCTCCTCGACGAGCGCTACCACGCCGGCGTCTACGGCATCCCCGACGAGTCCACACTGGACGCGATCCGCACGGCGGCGCGGCTCGAGGGCATGATCACCGACCCGGTGTACGAGGGGAAGTCCATGGCCGGGCTCATCGATCTCGTCCGCGCCGGCGAAATCCCCCGCGAGTCGAACGTGCTCTACGCGCACCTCGGCGGCCAGCCGGCGATCAACGCCTACACGAGCGTGCTGGGCTGACCCGGGCGCCTGGGCCCGCCGGCCCGGCGAGCCCAGGCGAACCCGGCGAAACTCAGTGCACCGAGCTCAGTCGAGCACGCAGAGCACGTCGATCTCCACGAGGAGACCGGCGGGCAGGCCGACGTAGACCGTGGTGCGAGCCGAGTGCGGGCCGTCGCCGATCAGCTCGTTGTAGACCTCGTTGAACGGCGCGAAGTGGCTCGTGTCGGTGAGGTACACGCGCACCATCACCGCGTCGGCCCAGCCCGAACCGGCCTCGGTGAGCAGGGCCTCGATGTTCTTGAACACCTGCCGCGTCTGCGTCGCGATGTCGTCGCCGACGACCGCGCCGGTCGCGGGGTCGAACGCGACCGTGCCCGCGACCTGCAGGATGTTGCCCTTGCGGACGGCCTGCGAGAACTTCGCCGGCGGCTTCGGCGCGTTCTCGGTCGTGATCGCCGTCTTGCCCATCATTACCCCTTTCCGTTCCCCGTCCATCCACTGTGGACGGAAGCCTCGTCGGTGGCGGCCCTCAGCTCGGGCACGAGCGCGAGCAGGCCGTCGTAGTCCAGCAGCACCTTCGGCACCGACATCGACGCCGCGGCCAGCACCTCGCCACCCGCGCCGCGCACGGGGGCCGCGATGCAGTGGATGAAGTCCTCATGCTCGGCGTTGTCCACGGCGTAACCGCGTTCGGCGACCTCCTCCAGTTCCGCCAGGTACGCCTCGGGTGAGGTGATCGTGTTCGGCGTGAGCACCACGTAGTCCAGCGAACGCGCGATCTCCTCGCGCCGCGCCCGCGGCATCGCGGCCACGAGCACCTTGCCGACGGCGGTGCAGTGCAGGGGCGCGCGTTTGCCGATGCGGGAGTACATCCGCACTGAGTGGTGGCCCTCGAACTTGTCGATGTAGACGACTTCGCCGTCTTCGTAGGACGCGAGGTGCACGGTGTGCCCGGTGCGGATGTTGAGCGCCGCGAGCGAGTCGTGGGAGCTGCGGCGCACGTCGTGGTCTTCCAGCGCCTGGTTCGCGAGGTCGAACAGCGCGCTGCCGAGGCGGTAGTGGCGGGTCCCCTCGCGGCGCACGAAGTGGTGCGACTCGAGTGTGCGCAACAGCCGCAGCACGGTCGTCTTGTGCACGCCGATCTCCTCGGCGAGCTCGTCCAGCGTCTTCGCGCCGCGGGCGAGCCCGGCCAGCACGGTCAGCGCCCGGTCCAGGCTCTGGCTCACCTCACCACCACACCCTCTCCCGTCAGGCGGGCCGCGCTCCACTCTTCGGCGTCCGCGCGCAGGAGCGTATCCACCACGGGGGCGGGCAGGGGCACACCGACGTCGTCGTGGGTCAGCAGGGTCGCGGCGGCCTGGAGGTGCCCGCGGCGCAGCCGGGTCGACGGGGCCGCGCCGCGCAGGGTGGCGGCGAGGAACCCGGCCGCGAACGCGTCGCCCGCACCCACCGGCTCGACCACGTCCACGCGCAGCGCGGGTTCGAACACCGGCGCCGCCTCGCCTTCGACGAGCGTCGCGCCGCGTTCGCCGTGCTTCACCACGAGGGTGCGCGGCCCGGGCAGCAGCTTCCGCAGCCGCGCGGGGTCACCGGTCCCCCACACGCGTTCGGCCTCGTCGTCGCCGGTGAGTACGAGGTCGGCGCGCCCGGCCAGCTCCGCGAGCACGGAGACGTCCTGCGCCAGCGCGGGCCGGTGGTTGACGTCGAACGACACGAGCCGCTCGCCGCGCGGGGCCTCCAGCAGCGCGTGCACGAGCGCGAGGCAACTGGCCGACAACGCGGGCGTGATCCCGGACAGGTGCAGCACGCGCACGCCGCCGAGGTGCAGCCGGCTCACGAGGTCCGGTCCGAGCGCCGAGGCGGCCGAACCGGTGCGATAATAACGTACCGGGCTTCCCTGGGCGCCGCTTTCCTTGACGTACAGGCCCGTCGGACGCGCCGGATCGATCTCGACACCGCTCACGTCGACGCCGGCCGAAGCGATCTCCCGCACCAGTGCGCGGCCGAACGGGTCGTCGCCGACCGCGCTCACCCACGCGCTCGGAACGCCGAGCGCGGGCAGGTGGCACGCAACGTTCGACTCGGCGCCGCCGAAGGTGCGCAGCCAGCTGCGCACCTGTTCGGGCGGGCCCGGTTCGGCCGGCACGAACAGGGCCATCGACTCGCCGATGCAGAGCACCTCGGGCGGGCTGGTCACTGACTTTCTCCCCGTTCCGTCACCCCGTTGACCTGTGGCGAACCGGATGCTACACCTATGTCGCGCATTTTGCGCAACGCCCGTTGCATAATACGCAACCATTTCGGTCCACGAGGTCTGAATCGATGAACAACTCCGAGCACGCCGCCCTGACCGCCGCCGTCCGCGCCGGCCGGGACGAGAAGATCGACTGGCGCTTCCGCTCGATCACGCCCGCGCTGGCCGGGCTCACCCTCGACGAGGCCGCGGCCCGGCGCGCGAACCTGTTCGCCGACGGCTTCTTCGGCCCGTTCGTGGTGCTCGACGCCGCGGCGCTGGAGCACAACCTCGCCACCATGGCCGCGTGGTGCGGCGGGCACGGGATCGCGCTCGCGCCGCACGGCAAGACCACGATGGCGCCCGAGCTGTTCGCGCGCCAGCTCGAGCACGGCGCGTGGGGCGTCACCGCCGCCAACGCCGGGCACCTGCGGGCCTACCGCGCGTTCGGCGTCTCGCGGATCCTGCTGGCCAACCAGTTCTTGGACCCGGCGGGACTGCGCTGGCTCGCGGGTGAGCTGGCCGCGGACCCGGCGTTCGAGTTCGTGTGCTGGGCCGACTCCGTGCGCGGGGTCGAGCTGATGACCGAGGCGCTGGCCGGGTCCGCGCGTCCGGTCGACGTGCTCGTCGAACTGGGTGGCGCCGGCGGGCGCACGGGGGTGCGCGACCCCGAGACCGCGCTGGCCGTGGCCGAGGCCGTCGCCAAGAGCCCGGTGCTGCGGTTGCGCGGCACGGGCGGCTACGAGGGCGCGCTGTCGCACGACACCGACGACGCCGCGCTGACCAAGATCAGTTCCTATGTGGACACTCTGCGCGACTCGGCGATCGCGTTCGCCGACAAGGGGCTGCTCGCCGAGGGCCAGGTGTACGTGACGGCCGGCGGCAGCGCGTACTTCGACCGCGTGGCACAGGAGCTCACGAAACCGTGGCCCGACGGCATGGACGTGCTGCCGATCCTGCGCAGCGGCGCGTACGTGACCCACGACGACGGTTTCTACCGCGAGATCTCACCGCTCGGCGTGCACCCGCGGCTGGCCGGCGTCGAGCCGTTCCACGCCGCGCTGCACGCGTGGGCACAGGTGACCTCGAAGCCCACCCCCGAGCTGGCGCTGCTCACCGCCGGCAAGCGCGATCTACCCTACGACGAGGGCATGCCAGAACCGCAGCTGCTGCGCAAGACCGGGGTCGTCACCGAACTGACCGGCCACACCGTCACGAAGCTCAACGACCAGCACGCGTTCCTCGCGCTGCCCCCGGACTCGCCCGTCGAGGTCGGCGACTGGGTGCGGCTCGGGCTTTCCCACCCGTGCACGACGTTCGACAAGTGGCCGCTGCTGCCGGTGGTGGACACCGACGGCGAGACGGTCGTCGACTTCGTGCGGACGTGGTTCTGATGGACGTGCGCTGATGGACACTGTCATCCGCGGCGCCCAAGTGGCAGACGGCACCGGCGACCCGCTGACCCGCCACGACGTCGGGATCACCGGCGACCGCATCGCCGAGGTCGCCGAACCGGGCTCGCTCACCGGAAAGCGCGTTCTGGACGCCGACGGCCTCGTGCTCGCGCCGGGGTTCATCGACATGCACTCGCATTCCGACCTGCAGCTGCTCACGAACCCGGACCACCTCGCGAAGGTCTCCCAGGGCGTGACCACCGAGGTGCTCGGCCAGGACGGTCTCTCGTACGCACCGGTCGACGACACCGTGCTCGAGGCCCTGCGCCAGCAGCTCGCCGGCTGGAACGACGACCCGGCCGGCTTCGATTGGAACTGGCGCTCGGTCGGCGAGTACCTCGACCGGCTCGACCGCGGCGTCGCCGTGAACGCCGCCTACCTCGTGCCGCAGGGCACGGTCCGGATGCTCGCCGTCGGCTGGGAGAACCGGCCGGCGACCGACGCCGAGCTCGACCGCATGAAGGAACTCATCGCGACCGGCCTCGAAGAAGGCGCTTTCGGGCTGTCCTCGGGGCTCACCTACACCCCGGGCATGTACGCGGACACGGCCGAACTCGTCGAGCTGTGCCGCGTGGTCGGCGAGCGCGGCGGCTACTACAGCCCCCACCACCGCAGCTACGGCGCGGGCGCGCTGGAGGCCTTCGCCGAGATGGTCGATGTTTCGCGCCGCGCGGATTGCCCGCTGCACCTCGCGCACGCCACGATGAACTTCTCCGTCAACAAGGGCAAAGCGCCGGAGCTGCTGAAGCTGCTGGACGACGCCCTCGACGCCGGCGGCGACATCACCCTCGACACCTACCCGTACCTTCCGGGCGCCACTTACCTCTCGGCGCTGCTGCCGAGCTGGGCCACCGAGGGCGGGCTCGACGCGACGCTCGCGCGACTGTCCGATGCGGACACGTGCGAACGGATCCGCGTCGAGATCGAGGAGACCGGCTCGGACGGCGCGCACGGCGTGCCCATCGACTGGTCCGGCATCGAGATCAACGGCGTGCGCCGGCAGAGCAACGCCGGACTCGTGGGCCACAGCGTCGCGGAGTCCGCGCGGGCACAGGGTAAAACGCCCGCCGAGCTGTACTTCGCCACGCTGGTCGACGAGCGCCTCGGCACGTCGTGCCTGATGCACATCGGCCACGAGGAGAACGTGCGGGCCATCATGCGCCACCGCACGCACACCGGCGGTTCCGACGGCCTGCTCGTCGGCAACCGGCCGCACCCGCGGGCCTGGGGCACGTTCCCCCGTTACCTCGCCCGCTACGTCCGCGAACTGGGCGTGCTCGGGCTGGCCGACTGCGTCGCGCACCTCACCGGGCGCGCGGCGCGGCGGCTGCGGCTCGCCGACCGGGGCCTCGTACGCCCCGGGTACGCGGCCGACCTGGTGTTGTTCGATCCCGCCACGATCATCGACACCGCCACGTTCGAAAACCCGAGGCAGCCCGCCAAGGGGATCGCCTGCGTTTTCGTGAACGGCGTCGCCGCGATCGAGGACACCCACCCCACCGGCGCCCTCGCCGGCCATTCCCTTCGTCACCCCGGGAGGGGCCGATGATCCATTGGCTGCAGACCACGACCGGCGGTCTGCTCACGCTCGCCGCGGTTTCGATCGCCGTCCTGCTCGTGCTCATCATCAAGGTCAAGGTCGAACCGTTCATCGCGCTGATCGTGGTGGGCGTGCTCACCGCGCTGGCCGCCGGGCTGCCGGTGGGCACGCTGGTCGGCACCGCGCAGAAGACGTCGGACTCCCTGCTGGAAAAGGGGTTCGGCAGCATCCTCGGGCACATCACGGCGATCATCGGTCTCGGCACCCTGCTGGGGTCGATCCTCGAACGGTCCGGCGGCGCCCGCGTGCTCACGTCGGCGCTGCTGCGCTCGTTCGGCGAAAAACGGGCGCCGCTCGCGATGGGTCTGTCCGGCCTGATCTTCGGCATCCCGGTGTTTTTCGACATCGGCATCTTCGTGCTGGCGCCGCTGGTCTACGCCGCGGCCAAGCACGGCGGCCGCTCCATCGTGCTGTACGCGATGCCGCTGCTGGCGGGCCTGTCGATCACGCACGCGTTCATCCCGCCGCACCCAGGGCCGGTCGCGGCCGCCGGGCTGCTGCACGTGGATCTCGGCTGGCTCATCCTGATGGGCGCGGTCTGCGGCATCCCGGCGTGGTTCGTCGGCGGCATCCTCTACTCGACCTGGATCGGCAAACGCGTGAACGTGCCGCTCGCCGAGGAATTCGCGAAGCTCGCCGGTGACGACGAGGACGACGCCACCAACCCGCCGTCGCTCGGCCTGGTCAGCGGCATCATCGCGATCCCGCTCGTGTTGATCCTCGTGGGCACGTTCGGCAGCATCGTGCTGCCGAAGAACTCCGGCGCCGCCGGCGTCGCGGCGTTCCTGGGCACCCCGGCCATCGCGCTGACGATCGCGACGCTGCTCGCGTCGTGGCTGCTGGGCCGCCGCCGCGGCATGACGGGCGCGGACCTGGCACAGCTGTCGACGAACGCGCTGCGCCCTGTCGCGATGATCCTGCTGGTGGTGGGCGCGGGCTCGTTCTTCGGGGCGGTGCTTTCGGCGACCGGCATCGGCAAGGCCGTCGCCGGCTCACTCGGCGATGCGGGCCTGCCGGTGATCCTCGCGGCGTACATCATCAGCTGCGGCATGCGCATCGCGCAGGGCTCGGCGACGGTCGCGATCGTGACCACGAGCGGCATCGTCGCGCCGACGGTGGTGGAGCTGCACTACTCGCAGCCGCAGCTGGCCCTGATCGTGATCGCGATCTCCGCGGGCTCGATCATCGCCTCCCATGTGAACGACGGCGGCTTCTGGATCGTGTCGCGCTACTTCGGTCTTTCGGTGCCGCAGACGCTGAAAACGTGGACCGCGCTCGAGACGGTCCTTTCCGTCAGTGGCTTCGCCGTGGCAGCATTGATCATGGCAGTGGTCTGAACCACCTTTTGGTCCCCTCACCGTTGGGAGAAACCTCGATGGCCGGACTTTCCCGTCGCACGTTCCTCGGCGCCGCAGGCGCCGCCGGACTCGGCACCGTGCTCAGCACCCAGCTCGCGAGCGCCGCACCCGCCGGGTGCCCGCGAGACGCGGGAACCACCGCGTACGTCGGCAGCTATACCAGCACCCCACCGGCCGGACACGGCCTCGACGTCGCGGGCCGCACGGGCACCGCGCCGGCGCTCACCCCGGTGCGCACCGTCGCGGGCGTGCCCGACGCGTCGTGGTTCGACCGCAGCCGCGACGGCCGCACCCTCTACGTGACCAACGAGGGCGACCCGAACGGCGCGATCTCCGCACTCGACGTCACCACGGCGACGAGCCCGAAGCTGCTCAACTCCGTGTCGTCGAAGGGCAGCGCGCCCACGCACCTCTCGGTGCACAGCAGCCAGAAGTACGTGCTGGCGGCCAACTACGGCTCGGGCAGCGTGGTCGTGCTGCCGATCCTCGCGGGCGGCAAGCTCGGCCCGGCCACCGACGTGCAGCAGCACACCGGGGCCGAGCGCGACGCGCACGCGCACCAGGTGGTGAACGACCCGACCGGCCAGTGGGTGCTCTCGGTCGACCTCGGCGCCGACTCGGTCTACGTGTACTCGCTCGACACCGGCAGCGGGAAACTCGCGCTGCACCAGCAGGTCACGCTCCCCTCCGGCGCGGGGCCCCGGCACCTCGCCTTCCACCCGAACGGCCGCTACGCCTACCTCGCGCAGGAGCTGCGGCCGGAGATCACCGTGCTTTCCTGGGACGCGGCTGCGGGCAAGCTCACGCCGCTCGCGGTCGTCCCGGCGGTGCCGGCCGGCAGCACCGGCGACCTGTTCCCCGGCGAGATCGCCGTGTCGAACGACGCGAAGTTCGTCTACGCGACCGTGCGCGGCCCGAACACGATCGCCACGTTCTCGGTTTCCGGCGGCGGCACCACGCTGAAGCTGGTGTCCGGTGTGGACACCGGAGGCAACTGGCCGCGCCACCTCGCGCTCTCGCCCGACGAGCGCTGGTTCTACGTGTCCAACCAGCGTTCGGGCACCGTCACCTGGCTGCCGCGCGACGCGGCCACGGGCCTGCCCGGCGCGGTAGCCGGCTCGCTCGCCGTGCCGTCGGTCAACTCCGTTTTCTTCGCCTGACCCGGCGTTTCCCGCAGGCGGCGGACCGACCGGTCCGCCGCCGCCGGGCCCTACCCTCTGGGAGCTCAACGATGAGAGTGCGTCGTACGTCCACCGTCATCAGTGTCACCGCGGCGCTGGCCCTGCTGGCCGGCTGCGCGCCCACGCAGTCCGCCCCGGACGCGGCCGGCGGGGACGACCAGACCGGCACCCTGCGGGTGTGGCTGTTCGACGAGGCCAGCCGCGCACCCAAGGAAGCGGCGGTGAAGGAGGCGATCACCGAGTTCAAGGCCGCGCACGCCGGCGTGGACGTCGACGTGCAGTGGGTGCCGGTCGAGGGCCGCGCCGACAAGTTCTCCGGCGCCTTCAACGACCCGTCGAACGCCCCGGACGTCGCCGAGTTCGGCAACACCGATGTGGCGAGCTACGCCCAGACCGGCGCGCTCAGCGACCTCACGGGCGACATCTCGTCGTGGAGCGAGGGCAAGGACCTGCTGCCCTCGGTGCTCGACACCGCGAAGTCGGGCGGCAAGACCTACGGCCTGCCCTGGTACACCGGCATCCGCGCCCTCTACTACCGGACCGACGTGTTCACCGAGCTGGGCCTCAAGCCGCCGGCGACCCTCGCGGAGCTGACCGACGACGCCCGCAAGATCCACGCCGCCAAGCCCGACCTCTACGGCATCTCGACCGGTGGCAAGTACACCTACGCACTCCTGCCGTTCGTCTGGGCCAACGGTGGTGACGTGGCCGAGTCCGACGGTGGCAAGTGGACGTCCACTGTGGAATCCCCTCAGGCGAAAGCCGGTATCACCGCGTACGCGAACCTGCTCAAGGACGACATCTGCCCGCCCGCCGCCTGCGCGAACCTCACCGGCACGCAGAGCGTGACCGCCTTCGCCGGCGGCAAGGCCGGGATGACCATCGGCGGTGACTTCAACCGCAAGGCCGTGGAGCAGGGCGCGGTGAAGGGCAAGTACGCCGTGGTCCCGCTGCCGGGCACCACCCCGGGCTCGGTCGCGCCCGCGTTCGCCGGAGGCAACCTGCTGGGCGTGTTCGGCGCGAGCAAGCGCCACGGGCTCGCCGTGCAGTTCGCGGAGCTGCTGGCCGGGGCGAAATACCAGGAGAAGATGTACAACGCCATGGGCAACCTGCCCACGCTGGAGAGCGTGCAGAAGAAGCTCGCGGCGAGCGACCCGACGCTCAAGCCGTTCGTGGACACCCTCGCCGCCGGCACGAAGTTCGTGCCGAGCACGCCCGGCTGGTCGAAGATCGACAGCCAGAACGTGCTGCCCGCCGCCGTCCAGCAGATCGCGACCGGCGGCAAGGACGTCGACGGGGCGCTCGCCGACGCCACGGCGGCGATGAACAAGAACTTCGGCTGATGGTCACCCAGCAGCTGCCCGTCTCCGTCCCGGCCCCGGTCGCGCCCCGACGCGCACGCCGGCGCCGGGACGGCCGGGCGGCCCTGATGTACCTGCTGCCCGCGGGCATCCTGCTCGCGGCGCTGCTGGTGTACCCGATCTACCAGCTGGTGCTGATCTCGTTCTACGACTACGGCCAGCCCCAGGCCGCGGGCGCGGCGCCGCTGGTGTTCCTCGGTTTCGACAACTACGCGGCGCTCCTGCAGGACGTGCAGTTCTGGACGGTGCTCGCGAAGACGGTCGGGTTCGCCGTCGCGTGCGTGATCGGCGGCCTCGTGGTCGGCACGGCGCTGGCGGTGCTGGCGTCGAGGGTGCGCGCGGTGCCGCGCACCCTGCTGTTCCTCGCGGCGCTCGGCGCGTGGTCGACGCCCGCGATCGCCGGCTCGTACGTGTGGCTGTTTCTCTTCGACACCGACTTCGGTCTCGTGAACGAGGTGCTCTCGGGCATCGGCTTCACGGGTATGGCGCACCACTCCTGGACGTTCGGCACCTTCGGCGCGTTCGGGCTCGTGGCCGCCGAGGTGATCTGGTGCTCGTTCCCGTTCGTGCTGGTCACGATGTACGCCGGGATCAAGGCGATCCCAGAGGAGGTCCTCGAGGCCGCGTCGCTCGACGGCGCGTCGATGTGGCGCAGCACGTGGACGGTCGTGCTGCCCATGGTGCGGCCGCTGCTGACGATCGCGACGATCCAGTCGATCATCTGGGACTTCAAGGTGTTCACGCAGATCTACGTGATGACCAACGGCGGCGGCGTGGCGGGGCGCAACCTCGTGCTCAACGTCTACGCCTACCAGCAGGCCTTCGCCGGGCAGGAGTACGGCCTCGGCTCGGCGATCGGAGTCGTGATGACACTGCTGCTCCTGTCGATCACCGGGCTGTACGTCCGGTCCCAGCGCCGGAGCACCGCATGGCTGTGATCAGTGCGCGGTCCCTCTCGACAAGAACGGGCCGCCGCCGGGTGCGCCGCCCGGGCCGGCTCGTCGCGGAGATCATCGCGGTCGTGGTGGCCGGGATCGTGGCGTTCCCGCTGTACTGGATGGTGCTCTCGGCGTTCAAGCCGGCGGGTGAGATCCAGACGGCCAACCCGAAGCCGTGGACGCTCGCGCCTTCGCTCGACAGCTTCCAGCGCGTGCTCACCGTCTCGGGCTTCGGCCGGTTCTTCGTGAACAGCCTGGTGGTCGCGCTGGCCGTGGTGGTGCTGTCGCTGCTGCTGTCGTTCCTGTCGGCGGTGGCGCTCACGCGGTTCCGCTTCCGCGGGCGCACGGTGCTGCTGGTGATGATCCTCGTGGCGCAGATGGTGCCGGTGGAGGCGCTGACGATTCCGCTGTTCTTCCTGATGCGCCAGATCGGCGCGGTCGCGCCGGCGTTCGGGCTCAACGAGCTGGGCTCGCTCGTGCTGGTGCACCTGGCGTTCAGCCTGCCGTTCGCGATCTGGATGCTGCGCGGGTTCGTCGCGGCGGTGCCGGTGGAGCTCGAGGAAGCGGCGAAGCTCGATGGCGCGTCGCGGATGCGCTTCACGTGGCAGATCCTGTTCCCGCTCGTGGTGCCCGGCTTGGTCGCTGTGAGCGTGTTGGCGTTCATCCACGCGTGGAACGACTTCCTGTTCGCGAAGACGTTCATCATCTCCAAGACCGAGAACCAGACGCTGCCGCAGGCGATCCTGGTGTTCTTCAAACCGGAGGACACCGACTGGGGCGCGGTGATGGCGTCGTCCACTCTCATGACGATCCCGGTTCTGGTGTTCTTCGTGCTGGTGCAACGCCGGCTCGTCGCCGGGATGTCCGGCGCGGTGAAAGGCTGATATGCCCGGGTTCGACACCCTGCTCCCCCGCCCCGTCTCCGTCACCGAGGTGCCGGGCGCGTGCCCGTGGCCGGCGCCGGTCACCGTGCAGCAGGCGCCGGAGCTGCCCTCCGAGGGCTACCGCCTGACGATCACGCCGCGCGGGGTCACGCTGGCGGTCGCCGACGCCGCGGGCGAGGTGTACGGCCGGCAGACGCTGCGCCAGCTCGCCGGTCCGGACGCGTTCCGGGCGGCGTCGATCCGCACGGGGTCGACGCTGCCGTGCGGCGTGGTGGAGGACCACCCGCGGTTCGGCTGGCGCGGCTGCCTGCTCGACGTGGCGCGGCACTTCCGCACGAAGGCCGAGGTGCTGCGGTTCGTCGACCTGCTGGCGGCGCACAAGCTCAACGTGCTCAACCTGCACCTGACCGACGACCAGGGCTGGCGGATCGAGGTGCCGCGGTTCCCGCGGCTGACCTCGGTCGGCGGCTGGCGGCGTTCGTCGATGGTCGGCCGCCACGACGGCCCCGAGCGCGACGGCCGCCCCCACGGCGGGTTCTACACCACCGACGACCTACGGGAAATCGTCGCGTACGCCGCTTCGCGGGCTTTGACGGTAGTGCCGGAGATCGACGTGCCGGGCCACGCCCGCGCGGCCATCGCCGCGTACCCGAAGCTCGGTCCCGATCCCGACGCGGACTGGGAGGTGTGGACGTCCTGGGGCATCAGCACCTCGCTGCTGGATCCGTCGGAATCCACTTCGGACTTCTTCCGCGCGGTGTTCGACCACGTGCTGGACGTCTTCCCCTCGCCGGTCATCGGCCTCGGCGGCGACGAGGTGCCGGGCGCGACCGAGGCCCACGGCCGGTTCGTCCGCGAGATCGCGGCGCACCTGGCTTCGCGCGACCGGCAGGCGCTCGGCTGGGACGAGGTCCTCGACATCGACGACCTCCCGCCCATGGTGATCGGCGCCTGGCAGGACGAGGCACGCGGCGAGCTGGCCGCGTCACGGGGTCACGACGTGGTGCTGTGCCCGGAAGACCGCGTGTACCTCGACCACCGCCAGTCCGACCACCCGGACGAGCCCATCCCCGTCGGCTACCTGCGCACGCTGGAGGACGTCTACACCTACGATCCGGCGTTGACCGGTCCGCACCTGCGCGGCGCCCAGGCCCAGATCTGGACCGAGCACCTCGACACCGCCCGGCGCGTGGACTACGCGGCTTTCCCCCGGCTGAGCGCGTTCGCGGAGCTGGCGTGGAGTACCGGCCCCCGCGACTTCGCCGAGTTCCTGCCGCGGCTGCGCGACCACCACCTGCCGCGGCTCGACGCGCTGGGCGTGGAGTACCGGCCGCTCGACGGACCGCACCCGTGGCAGACCCGGCCCGACGCACCGGGCCGACCGCGCTGAGTGCTAGCGCTGCCCGCGGTCCGGCCTGACCACGTGCGGCCCGGGCTTCCCGTCCGGCAGCGCGCTCACCGGACGAACACCCGTGGCCCACCACCAGAACGCCGCTCCGACCACCGCCACCAGCAGCCCGCCCACCATCAGGACGACGGCGAGCCACACGACCGACGCCGACAACGCGGCCATGCCCCCGACCACGGCCAGCACCCCGGCGAAATACACCAGCGCCCACCCCTGCAGCGACTGCCGCACCTTCCGGGCGGCCGCGACGCGCAGCCGGAGTTCGGCGCCGCACCAACCGCAGACGGCGGTCGCCGAGGTGTATCCGGTCGCGGGGCGCCGGACGGTGAGCGGAGAGCTACGTTCGCCGCCTTCGGCACTCCGCTCGTGCGCGAGGTGCCGCAGTCGCAGCCGTGGGCGCGGGTCTCGCTCCACCGGTTTCCCCTTCGTCGGGCTGGTTCGCGGCGACCGTACCGCGCGCCCCGCCGAGCTGTGTAGAGCGTTATACAGAACAGTGAGCGAACAACCATCCGGGTGAAACCGGGCGATTCGCCCGCCGGGAGACGGTCCGTGAAGACACGCTCTTCTCGTCGATCGACGGACGAGGGGGAGATCGTGAAACGACTTGGCGTGCTCGCCGCACTCATCCTGACGGCGCTCGGGGTGCTCACCCCGGTGGCGTCGGCGGCGCTGCAGCCGGGGTACGGCCCGCTGACCATCGAGCCCGCGGACCCGAACCGGCAGTTCCGCGCCATGCCTTCGCTGCAGTGGGTCACCTGGCAGGACGCGGCCGGCACGACGAAGCACCGGTTGATCCGCAGCTTCCTGGTCAGCGCCGACGGCGACCGGCAGGTCAAGTCCCGCGTCGAGTACCGGGACGACGCCGGCCGCTGGCAGCCCGCGCTCGAAGCCGGAACCGGGAAGAAGCTGCAGGACCTGTCGTCGGCCCAGTTCGCCATGGTGGCCAACGGCGTCGCGACAGGCAGCGAGTACTCGGTGTTCGAAAGCCTCGGCCGGGTGGACGGCACGAGGCAGCGGTACTTCGTGCGCTGGACCTCGGCCGACGGCGGGGCGAGCTGGCGGATCGGCCGGGCGAACCTCGACCTGGCCGGCGCGACCATCCGAGCCGGCGAGACCGGGCGTCTGTTCCAGGGCGTGCTCACGTTGCCCAACGGCGACCTGGTCGCGCCGTTCTACGCCGGGCAGGCGAACACTCACTCGGCCGCCTACCTGCTGACGATGCCGAAGAGCGGCACCACCTGGACCCGCTCGGCCACCCCGTTCCTGTCCGCCACCTTCAACTACAGCGAGTCCAGCGTGACCCGCCGGGCCGACGGCAGGTTGCTGATGATCACCCGGCAGGACGACGATCCCACGTCCGAAGTCATCCGCAGCCGACTGCTGGGCCGGATCACCAACGGCCCGGTGAACTCCGCGGCGGACCTCGCGGCCGCGAGCTGGGGCGCGGCCTTCGCGGTGAAGGTGCCCGGTGCCGCCGACGCGAACGCGGTCCGCGGCGTCGCCCCGGTGGTGAACACGATGCAGGACGGCATTCTGATGCTGGTGTTCGGCCGCCCCGGCAACAACATCGCGTTCAGCTACGACAGCGGCGCCACCTGGACCGGCCTGCACCGCTTCTACGACAACCAGCCCCGCAACTGCGCCAAGCCCAACGGCGTGCACCCGTGCGACACGCTCGGCTCCAGCGGCTACGTCGGGGTCGCCGTCACCGGACCCCGCACCGCCACGTTCTACGGCGACAACTGCCAGTCCGGCTGGGGCTGCGACGTCGCCTACGACTACCCCCACGAACGGGACAGCAAGCTCTGGACGATCTCCGTGCGGCTCGCCTGAGCCACGCGGCACCGCCCTCACGCGGGGCCGTGGCGGTACCAGACCTCGGGCCGGCCGACCTGGCCGTAGCGGGGCTCGCGGTGGGCCAACCCGTTGTCCGCCAAGTACTCCAGGTAGCGGCGGGCCGTGACGCGCGAAGCGCCGATCGCGCTCGCCGCGCCGGCGGCGGAGAGGCCTTCGGAGGCGGCGGCGAGGGCGGAGGTGATGGCTTCGAGGGTCTCGGCGCTCATGCCCTTCGGCAGCGCGTGCTGCTCGCTCGTGCGCAGCGTGGCGAGCGCGCGGTCGATCTCGGCCTGGCCGGTGACCTCTCCCGAAGCCTGGTGGAACTCGGCGTAGCGCTCGAGCTTTTCCCTCAGCGAAGCAAAAGTGAACGGTTTCAGCAGGTACTGCACCACGCCCACCGATACCGCCGCCTTCACCAGCGCGAGGTCGCGCGCCGAGGTCACGGCGATCACGTCGATGGGCAGGCCGGCCGCGCGCAGGGAGCGACACACGGCGAGGCCATGGGTGTCGGGCAGGTAGAAGTCGAGCAGCACGAGGTCGACGGGTTCGCGTTCGCAGAAGCGCAGCGCGTCGCCGCCGGAGTGGACCACGCCGGCGACGCTGAAGCCGGGCAAGCGCTCCACGTAGAGCCGGTGGGCCTCGGCGGCCACGGGCTCGTCCTCCACCACCAGCACGCGGATCACCGCAGCGCCTCCTGCCTCGGCAACCGGACCGTGAACACCGCGCCGCCGTCCCGGCCGACGTCCACGCTGCCGCCGTAGCGGCGCACGGCCTGGACCACCAGAGCGAGCCCGAGCCCGTGGCCCTCGCCCGCCTTCGTGGACCAGCCGCGGCGGAACATGTCCTCTACAGCTTCCTCCGGTACGCCCGGGCCGTTGTCGGCGACCCGCAGCAGCAGCCCGTCGTCGTCGGTCCGCGCGGTGACGACCACGGCGGGCCGGCCGTCCGCCCCGCGCGCGGCGGCGTCGATGCCGTTGTCGACGAGGTTGCCCAGGATCGTCACGAGGTCCCGGCCGACGATCTCCGGGCCGAGGTCCTCGATCACGGTGTCGGGGGTGATCGTGAACTCGACGCCGCGTTCGCTCGCCTCCGCGGCCTTGCCGAGCAACAGGGCCGCCAGCACGGGCTCGGACACCGCGCTCATCACGCGGTCGGTGAGCTCCTGGGCCAGAGCGAGCTCGGCCGTCGCGAACTCCACCGCGTCCTCGGGCCGGCCGAGCTCCACCAGGGAAACGACGGTGTGCAGCCGGTTCGCCGCCTCGTGCGCCTGCGACCGCAGTGCCTCCGCGAGGCTGCGGGCGGTGGTGAGCTCGCCCGTCAGCGTCTGCAGTTCCGTGTGGTCGCGCAGGATCACCACGGTGCCCTGTGCGCGTCCGGCGGAGCGCACGACAGTGGTACTGACCACCAGCACGCGCGTGTCGGTGAGGTGCAGCTCCTCGGTGCGCGTCTCGGCGGAGACGAACGCGGCCACCAGTTCCGGCGGCAGCCCCAGCTCGACCAGCGGCAGCCCGACCGGATCCGCGGTGAGACCCAGGAGCGTGCGCGCACCGTCGTTGCACAGGCCGACGCGGCCGTCGCGCCCGACCAGCAGCACGCCCTCGCGCACGGAATGCAGCACCGCTTCGTGGTACTCGAACAGGTTGCTGAGCTCACCGGGCGCGATCCCGCGCGTCTGCCGCTTGAGCCGGGCGCTCACGAGCCAGCCGCCGCACGCGCCGACGAGCAGCACCGCGCCCGCGACGCCGGCGAGCGGCCACACGCGGTCGCGCAGCTCCGCGGAGATCGCGGCGATCGTGATGCCCACCGCCACGAGGGCGACGACGCGATGGTTCGCGTCGAACACCGGCACCACGGCCCGGACCGAAGGCCCGAGCGAACCCGCGTAGGTCTCGGTGACCACGCCACCCTCCTGGGCGGCGTCGATGTGGCCGAGGAACGGCTGCCCGATCAACGCGGGGTTCGGGTGGGTGTAGCGGATCCCCTGCGGGGTCATGATCGTGACGAAGTCGACGTCGGCGTCGGTCTGCACCCGCGCCGCGTAGGGCTGCAGCACGGCCGTCGGGTCCGGTGTGGACACCGCTCGGGTCACACTCGGCGAGTCGGCGATCGCGTGGGCGATCGCCAGCGACTGGTCGCGCGCCCGGTCGGTCGTCGTGCGGCCGGCGTCGAGGTACGCGATGGTGATCCCGCCGCCCACGAGCACCAGCAGCACCGCCAGCTGGAGGACCAGCAGCTGGCGGGCGAGGCTCCAGCGGCTGGTCCGGGTCCGGGTGGGGGCAGGCACGTGCTCATACCAGCACACGCGGGCGCGGGGCAACACCCGGGTGGTGCGACGACCCTCGCGTACCACCGTCCGAACCGGACTGGACCTCTCGTGCGAACTCAATGAACACAACGGTGACGCTGGTCATATCCTCCCCGCATAGTGACCGGCGTTCCACCCATTCCCCTACTGGAGGCAACGGTGCCGACACCGACCCCCGAAGCAGCCGCGCCCAAGCGCGACCGCACGCGTTACCTTTACCTGGCCGTGATCGTCGCCGTGGTGGTCGGCGCCGCGGTCGGCTTGATCTGGCCGTCGGTCGGCAAACAGCTCGCACCGCTGGGCACCGGTTTCGTCAACCTGATCAAGATGATGATCGCGCCGATCATCTTCTGCACCATCGTGCTGGGCATCGGCTCGGTCGCGAAGGCGGCGAAGGTCGGCAAGGTCGGCATCACCGCGCTGGTCTACTTCGTCGTCATGTCGACGTTCGCGCTCGCGATCGGCCTCATCGTCGGCAACATCCTGCACCCGGGCAGTGGTCTGCACCTCAACCCGGCCGACGTCACGAAGGTCCACGACCAGGCCAAGGGCGCCGAGGGTGGCGTCGACTTCGTGCTCGGGATCATCCCGACCTCGTTCGTCTCGGCGTTCACCGAGGGCCAGACCTTGCAGGCCTTGCTCATCGCGCTGCTGACCGGGTTCGCGCTGCAGAAGCTCGGCCGGCGCGGCGAGCCGATCCTGCGCGGCATCGAGCACGTGCAGCGCCTGGTGTTCCGCATCCTGTCGATGATCATGTGGGCCGCGCCCGTCGGCGCGTTCGGCGCGATCGCGGCCGTGGTCGGCGCCACCGGCTGGGGCGCGCTGCGCAGCCTGCTGGTGATCATGCTCGGCTTCTACGTCACCTGCCTGATCTTCGTGTTCGGCATCCTCGGCACGGTGCTGTGGCTGGGCGCCCGGGTCAACATCCTCCAGCTGCTCAGGTACCTGGGCCGCGAGTTCCTGCTGATCCTGTCCACCTCGTCATCGGAATCGGCGCTGCCGCGGCTGATCGCGAAGATGGAGCACCTCGGGGTGAGCAAGCCGGTCGTCGGCATCACGGTGCCCACGGGGTACTCGTTCAACCTCGACGGCACGGCGATCTACCTGACCATGGCGACGCTGTTCATCGCCACGGCGCAGGACCAGCCACTGGCGCTGGGCGAGCAGATCGGGTTGCTGCTGTTCATGATCCTCGCCTCGAAGGGCGCGGCGGGCGTCAGCGGCGCCGGCATCGCGACCCTGGCGAGTGGCCTGCAGTCGCACCGGCCGGAACTGGTCGACGGCGTCGGGTTCATCCTCGGCATCGACCGGTTCATGTCCGAGGCCCGCGCCCTGACGAACTTCGCCGGCAACGCCGTGGCGACCGTCCTCATCGGATCGTGGATGAAGGAGTTCGACCGCGACAAGTCCCGCCAGGTCTTCGCGGGGTCCGCGCCGTTCGACGAAGCCACGCTGCTCGACGAAGCGCCCGCACCGGCCGAACCGCCCGCCACTGAGCCGCCCACCGACCGGGGCGAACCGGTCGGAGCGTCAGCGGGCAACTGAAGCCGTTCGCACCCCAGGGCTCCTTCCGGCCCACACTCCCCCGCCGGGGTGCGAACACCCCCGTGTGCCGTGGTCGTGAGCGTCCCCCGTGCTCACGACCACGGCACACGTGTTTCTACTGTGCGTCGTAGGCCTCGCGCGCCACGGCGATCGCTTCGCGGTGGCGCTGCGCCCAGTCGACCAGACCCGACAACGTGCCGTAGAGCTCACGCGCCATCGGCGTCGCCTCGTATTCCACGCGCGGCGGCACGGTCGGGTAGACAGTGCGCTCCAGCAGCCCGTCGCGTTCGAGATTGCGCAGGGTCAACGTGAGCATCCGGCGGCTGATGCCCGCCACCGAGCGTTCCAGCTCCGTGAACCGCACCGGGCCCTGCGACGCCTCCAACAGGATGCCGATCGCCCACTTGCCACTGATCCGGTTGAGCACCTCGAGCAGCGTGCACGCCTCGAGTTTCTCCGGGTCGATCGCGCTGACCTGGTCGGTCACAGCGGTGTTTCCCTGGGACATGAAAGTGCCTCCTTCCGCGCGCCTCGATGGTCACACAAGATGGTCACTGTAACAAGAGATGCCCTGGGCACGACCTGGGGATTCTCTTCGGTGATCGTTCTGGAGGGACCGAAATGCCGGAAGTCCGTCGCCGGGCCGTCGCACTGGTGGTGCTGTGCGCGGCCTCGCTCATGGTGGTGCTCGACGGGACCATCGTCGCCGTCGCGCTGCCCTCGATCCAGGCCGAGCTGGGCTTCACGTCCGCGGGGCTGGCCTGGGTCGTCAACGCCTACCTCGTCGCGTTCGGCGGGCTGCTCCTGCTCTCGGGCCGGCTCGGTGACCTGCTGGGCCGGCGGCGGGTGTTCCTCGCCGGGCTCGTGGTCTTCACCGCGTCGTCGCTCCTGGCCGGGCTCTCGACCGACGCGGCGGTGCTGGTGGCCGCCCGGTTCGTGCAGGGCATCGGCGGCGCGCTCGCGTCGGCCGTGGTGCTGGGCATGATCGTGACGATGTACCCCGAACCCCGTGCGCAGGCCCGGGCGATCGGCGTCTTCAGCTTCACGCAGGCCTCGGGCGCGTCGATCGGGCTCATCGCCGGCGGCGCGCTCACGCAGGCGCTCGACTGGCACTGGACGTTCTCCGTGAACCTGCCGATCGGCGTCGCCGCGCTGGTGCTGGCGCCGCTGGTCGTGGACGCCGATCGCGGCCGGGGGTTGCGCACGGGAATCGACGCGCTGGGCGCCGTGCTCGTGACGGGCGGCGTGATGCTGTTGGTGTATGGGATCGTCGAGACCGGCGCCGCGCTTCCGTTGGCGGGCGCGGCTTTGCTGCTCGTCGCGTTCGTCGTCCGGCAGGCTCGCGCGCGGACTCCGTTGCTGCCGCTGCGGCTGTTCCGCGTTCGCGCGGTCAGCGGCGCCAACGTCACGATGGTGTTCATGGTCGCCGGCATGATGGGCTTCCAGTTCGTGACGGCGCTGTACCTGCAGAAGGTGCTCGGGCTCGACGCGCTCGCCACCGGGCTCGCGTTCCTTCCGGCGCCGGTGATGATCGCGGTGTTCTCGCTGGGGATCTCCGCGAAGTTCAGCGCGCGCTTCACGCCGGGCGCGGTGCTGCTGGGCGGGCTCGCGGTGGTCGTGATCGCCTTCGCGTTGCTCACCACTGTGCCCACGGACGGCAGCTACTTCCTGCACGTGTTCCCGGCGCTGGTGCTGATGGGTTCCGGTGCGGGCGCGGCCATCCCGGCCGTGATGGGGCTTGCGATGTCCGGCACCGACCCGGCCGACGCGGGGGTGGCGTCGGGCCTGATCACCACCACGCAGCAGGTCGGCGCGGCCATCGGCACCGCGGCACTCGCCACTGCAGCGGCGGCGCGCACGGCAGGGCTGGCATCGGAGGGGGCTCGCGCCGCACTCGCTTCGGGTTACCGGCTCGCATACGGGCTGAGCGCGGGCTTCGTGGCACTCGCCGCGGTGGCGGCCGCGCTCGTGCTGGTGCGCCGCCCGCGCCCGGCCGCGGAGCCCGAGCTGTGCGTGGCGGGTCAGGCCAGGTAGGCGGTCAGGCCGCGGTGACCCCGGCGCATCATCCACGCGTGGTTGGCGCGGAAGAACGGCCGGGCCACCGTGTCCAGTTTGCGCAGCAACGGTTTGCGGGCACGCACGTGCTGCGTGATCTCCAGCCGCGTGCCCGCGCCGACGGCGTGCAGCGCGCCGGCGAGGAACCCTTCCAGGTCGCCGCTCAGGCCGACACGGACGTGGCCGGTGACGGGGTCCTCTTCCTCGCGGTGCATGGCGATCACGAGGTGGTAGGGCAGGCTCGAGCGGCAGACGACCTCGGCGGAGTCGTCGTCGAGGCGGCGGACCGAGCGCACGTCGCGCCACCAGTTCGGGTAAGCCTCGAGGTCCACGACGGCGTCGAAGACCCGGCGGGCCGGGGCGGCCGGGAGCCACCAGGTGCTGGAGAACCGGTACTCCGCTGCCGCCACGGCCTACACCTGCGCCGAGACCAGGTCCCGGCCGTCGAGGGTGACGATGCCGACCGACGCGACGTCCGCCGGTGCGACCAGCGCCGAACCGTCGAGGCCGAAGCCCTGCGTGCTCCACTTCTCCGACACGAGCCAGCTGCCGGCGTCCCACTTCGCGCCGGCCTTGTCCGTGACCACGAGCTTGCACTTCTCGCCCGCGGGGATCCCCTTCACGGCCACGTGCACCTTGACCCAGCCGGCCGCCGGGATCACCGACGCGGTGAGGCTCGCGCCCGTCGCCGCGTTGGTGGCGGCCACGTCCCGGGTGCCGGGCACGGCCACCTGCTGGGCGGACTCGGGCGCCGTCTGACGGCCGATGAAGACCCCGCCGCCGAGCGCCACCGCGGCGACGACCGCCGCGGCCGCGATCGCGAGCCCCCGGCGTGAACCGGCGCGGCTCGGTGCCGCGGTGGATTCGGTGGGGCCGGCCTGCTCCTCCTCGGCCCGGATCCGGCGCAGCGTGCGCTGCAGCAACAGGTCACCGCCCTCGGGCGGGCCGTCGAGGAACGCCTCGGGCGGCACCTCGTCGAGCGCCTCCCGCAGGGCGCCGAAGTCCTTGAGTTCGAAGCGGCACTGCGCGCACGTGACCAGGTGGCGTTCGAACTCGACCGCCTCGGCCGGGTCCAGCGCGCCGAGGACGTAGGCGCCGAGCTGCGCGTGCTCCTGCTCGACCGCGCTCATCTCACTGCCTCCGTTCCGCCGCTCACCATCGCCGCGCGCAGGGCGCGCAGGGCGTAGTAGGACCGGGATTTCACGGTGCCGGGAGCGACCCCCAGCATCTCGGCTGCCTCCGCCACCGATCTCCCTCGATAGTAGATCTCCACGAGCACGTCGCGATGCTCTTGCGACAACCCTTCGAGGGCTCCCAGCACCGTCATCGAGTCGACCACTCCCTGGGCGTGGTCGCGTTCCACCGGCGCCGCGAGTGTCTCCGGGCCCTCGGCGACCTCCGGCGGCCGCGAAGCGCGAGCCCGCGCCCGGTCCGTGACGAGGTTGCGGACCACGGTGAGCAGCCAGCCGCGCACGGACCCCTGGCGGTCGCCGCTCAGGTCGTCGGCGTGCTTCCAGGCGCGCACGAGCGTCTCCTGGACCACGTCCTCGGCGGCCGCGCGGTCACCCGTGAGCCTGGTCGCGTAAGCCACCAGGCTCCGGCCGTGTTCCGCGTAGAGCTGCTCCACGAGCCGCTCGGCGGCGGCCCGTTTCGGCCGCCCGCGTCCGATCGCCACCCTCGACCTCCCGACGGTGTTCTGGGTAGGCGAGGACAGTACTGCAAACCGCGGCGTGAACGCCGGTCGTCGCCGCACGCCCAGCACCGCCGCCGTGTCCACCGTGAGATCGCCCCCCTTCCGAGGTGAGAGTGGGTCGTGCCGTCGCCGGTGAGAGCCCCCGACACCCCTCACACGGATGCCGGCGCCATGCGGTTCACCGCGAATTCAGAAAGTTCGCCGGAGGAATTCGTCGCCGGAGGCCGGGCGGATGGGTGGTGCCGGTGATCGGGACGCGCCTTGTCGATCACCGGCACGGGTTCCTAGGCTGACGCGGCACCGCCGCCGCCTGGACGTCCCGGAGGCTTCGCCGTGCCCGTGAAAACCCGCCTCGCGCTCGCGGCGCTGGCCGTGCTGGTCGCCGCCGGCTGCTCTGCGGCCCCGGCCGCCGCTCCGGAGCCACCGCCCCACGGCCTCACGGCGACGCTCACGACCCCGACGGACATCGACCTGCGCTGGTCCGCGGGCGACCCCGCCGCGGCTGGGCACCTGCTCGAATACGCGAACTCCGCCGACGGCCCGTGGACGGCGCTGCGGTACATCCCGCGCTCGCAGACCACCTACCGGCACCCGGACCTGATCCCGGAGACACCGTTCTACTACCGCGTGCGGGACTTCTACGGGCCCGTGTCGGCGGTCGTGCAGCCGGGCTCCGCCGGCCGGCCCGGCTCCGCGGGACACGCCACTCCCCTGGCCACGGCCGTGCCGGTGCGGACGCCAGGGGACGCCGCTGCTCCGGCCGAGGTGACCGTGGTCCCGGCCGAGGACGCGGCCGTGCACTTCACCTGGGCGGACCGCTCCCGCGACGAGACGGGGTTCCTGGTGGAGATCCGCAACCCGGACGCGGCGGACTTCGTCCCGGTCGAGATCACCGACCCCGACACGACGACCTGCGCGCTGTCGCTGCTGCCCGGCGAGCAGGGCTCCGCCTTCCGCGTGCGCGCGCTGTACTACGGACCGCTCTCGCCGGTTGTCGACCGCACGACCGGCAAGGACTGACGCCCGCCGGTGCGGCGACCCGGTTTCGGGCCACCGCACCGGGACGGGGTCAGGCCGGGTTGAGGACGTGCTTGAGGAACTCGCCCGTGTAGCTCTCCGGCACGGTCGTGAGGTGCTCGGGCGAACCCTCCGCCACGACCATGCCGCCACCGGAGCCACCCTCCGGGCCCATGTCGATGACCCAGTCCGACGTCTTGATCACGTCGAGGTTGTGCTCGATCACGATCACCGTGTTGCCCTTGTCCACCAGCCCGTTGATCACGCCGATGAGCTTGCTGATGTCCTCGAAGTGCAGGCCCGTGGTCGGCTCGTCGAGGATGTACACGGTCTTGCCGGTCGAGCGCTTCTGCAGCTCGCTCGCGAGCTTCACCCGCTGCGCCTCGCCGCCCGACAGGGTCGGCGCGGGCTGGCCCAGGCGCACGTAGCCGAGGCCGACGTCGACGAGCGTCTGCAGGTGCCGGTGGATCGCCTTGATCGGCTCGAAGAACTCGGCCGCCTCCTCGATCGGCATGTCCAGCACGTCGGACACCGTTTTGCCCTTGTAGTGCACCTCGAGCGTCTCGCGGTTGTAGCGGGCGCCCTTGCAGACCTCGCACGGCACGTAGACGTCGGGCAGGAAGTTCATCTCGATCTTGATCGTGCCGTCGCCCGCGCACGCCTCGCAGCGGCCGCCCTTGACGTTGAACGAGAACCGGCCCTGCTGGTAGCCGCGCACCTTGGCCTCGGTGGTGGCCGCGAACAGCTTGCGCACGTGGTCCCACACGCCGGTGTAGGTGGCCGGGTTCGACCGCGGGGTGCGGCCGATCGGCGACTGGTCCACGCGCACCAGCTTGTCGACCGTGTTCAGCCCGTTGACCCGCGTGTGGCGGCCCGGCACCTGACGCGCGCCGTTGAGCTTGTTGGCCAGCACCTGGGCGAGGATGTCGTTGACGAGCGTGGACTTGCCCGAGCCGGACACGCCGGTGACGGACACCAGGCAGCCCAGGGGGAACGACACGTCGATGCCGCGCAGGTTGTGCTCGCGCGCGCCCACGACCGTGAGCTGCCGCTTCTTGTCGACCGGACGCCGGATCGCCGGCACCTCGATCGCGCGGCGGCCCGACAGGTAGGCGCCGGTGAGCGACTCCTTGCTCTTCAGCATCTTCTTGTACGGTCCACTGTGGACGATGTGCCCGCCGTGCTCGCCCGCGCCCGGGCCGATGTCGACGACCCAGTCGCTCGCGCGGATCGTGTCCTCGTCGTGCTCCACCACGATCAGAGTGTTGCCGAGGTCGCGCAGGCGCGTGAGGGTCTCGATCAGCCGGTGGTTGTCGCGCTGGTGCAGGCCGATCGACGGCTCGTCGAGCACGTAGAGCACACCCACCAGGCCCGAGCCGATCTGCGTGGCCAGCCGGATGCGCTGCGCCTCGCCACCCGAGAGCGTGCCCGACGCGCGGTCGAGCGAAAGGTAGGTGAGGCCGACGTCGAGCAGGAAGCGCAGGCGTGCCTGGATCTCCTTGAGCACCGCGCCGGCGATCATCGCCTCACGCTGCCCGAGCACCAGCTCGTCGAGGAACTTCGACGCCTCGTCGATCGACAGGGCGCAGACCTCGGCGATCGAACGCTCACCCTGCGTCGCGTGCTCCAGGGTGACCGCAAGGATCTCCGGCTTGAGCCGTGTGCCCTGGCACGTGGGGCACGGCACCTCGCGCATGTAGCCCTCGTACCGCTCGCGCATGTACTCGGACTCGGTCTGCTCCTGGCGCCGCTCGAGGAACGGGATCACGCCCTCGAAGTTGGCGTAGTACGAGCGCTGCCGACCGTAGCGGTTGCGGTAGCGCACGTGGACCTGCTCGTCGACGCCGTGCAGCACCGCTTTCTGGACCTTCGCCGGCAGCTGGCGCCACGGCGTGTCCATGCGGAACCCGATGGCCTCCGACAGCGACTCCAGCAGCCGGATGAAGTAGTCGGCGCTCTGCCCGCCGGCCCACGGCGCGATGGCGCCCTCGCCCAGCGACAGCTCGTCGTCGGGCACCACCAGCTCCGGGTCGACCTCCTTGCGGATGCCGATCCCGGTGCACACGGGGCACGCGCCGTAGGGCGAGTTGAACGAGAACGACCGCGGCTCGAGGTCCTCGATCGCCAGCGGGTGACCATTGGGGCACGCCAGGTTCTCGGAGAACCCGCGCACGCGGTGCGGGTCGTTCTCCGGCAGGTCGACGAACTCCAGCTCGACCAGCCCGTCGGCCAGCCGCAGCGCCGTCTCGACCGAGTCGGTGAGCCGCTGACGCGAGCTCGTCTTCACGCTCAGGCGGTCGATGACCACACCGATCTGGTGCTTCTCCTGCTTCTTCAGCTTCGGCGGGTCGGTGAGCGGGTGCACCTTCCCGTCGACGACCACGCGCGCGTAGCCCTGCTGCTGCAGGTTCTGGAACAGGTCGAGGTACTCGCCCTTGCGCCCGCGCACGACCGGCGCGAGCACCTGGAAGCGCGTGCCCTCGTCCATGTCGAGCACCTGGTCCACGATCTGCTGCGGCGTCTGCTTGCTGATCAGCTCGCCGCACTGGGGGCAGTGCGCCTTGCCCGCGCGGGCGTAGAGCAGCCGCAGGTAGTCGTAGACCTCGGTGATCGTGCCCACCGTGGAGCGCGGGTTGCGCGAGGTGGACTTCTGGTCGATCGACACCGCGGGCGAGAGGCCCTCGATGAAATCGACGTCGGGCTTGTCCATCTGCCCGAGGAACTGCCGCGCGTAGGCCGAGAGCGACTCGACGTAACGGCGCTGCCCCTCGGCGAAGATGGTGTCGAAAGCGAGGCTCGACTTGCCCGACCCGGACAGGCCCGTGAACACGATCAGGCTGTCGCGGGGCAGATCGAGGTCGACACCGCGGAGGTTGTGCTCGCGGGCCCCGCGAACAACGAGGCGATCAGCCACGCCCACGTCCCTTCAATTCAAATCTCGGCTCGGAGGCCGGCCCGGTGGAAGTCCTGCACGGGCGGCCGCGTCCATGCTAGGACGCACCACCGACAGAAACGGGCTCCGGCTCTTCGACCTGGGCTTTTACGGGTTCCTGGGCGGGTTTGCCCGCCCGCCGGGCGGTCAGGCGCCGATGCAGCGGCCGTTCCACCCACGCGGTGAGCGCCCAGCCGGCAAGCACGGCGGCGGCCAGCACCGCGGGGAGCCGCAGCCAGCCGGGGACACCGATGTCCAGCAGGGCGCGCGCCAGGACGTAACCCAGTTCCTGGTGCACCAGATAAAGACCATACGAGATCCCGGCGAGCCAGGTGAGCGCCGGGGCGACCCGCGCGAGACCCGGGAACCGCCAGTCGGAGCCGCGTGCCGCCAGGCAGATCATCAGCAGCAGCACGGCGAAGCCGATCGTGGAGGGCCAGCGCGCGGGGTCCTGGGGCATCGCCCGGTGGAACGGGAAGACGTGCAGGTCCTGAACCAGAATACAGGCCGCGGCGAGCAGCCCGAGATGCCAGGACTCCAGCCGTTTCCGGCTCCACAGCCACAGTGCGATCCCCATCGCGAACAGGTGCGTGCGCTGCAGGCCGAGCCCGAAGAAGACGTTGACGACCTGGATCGGCGTCCGGCCGGGGTCGAAGATCAGGAACCGGACCACCGCCGGCGCGACCATCAACACCCAGACGAGCCACATCATCACTCGATCGGTGCGCCACCGCCGCAAGAACAACCACGCGGCGGCGCAGAACGCGAACAGCTGGACCGGCAGGGTCCACCACGAACCGTCGAGGTAGTGGAACCCGTAGTAGTCCCATGCCTGGATCATCCCCAGGTTCGTGAGCAGGTCCTGCCAGGTCGGGATGTACCACGGGAACGGGTCCGCCGGCGGGCCCTGCGGCACGCCGAACAGGAAGCCGGTGACGCCGTCCGGCGTGGGCAGGCCGCTGAAGTGGATGGCGGCATAGCGCGTGACGACGTAGGTGACGAGCACCGCGACGAGGTACGCCGGCACGAGCCGCGCGACGCGGCTCCACAGCCACCGGCCCGTGTCCGGCTTGCGAACGCTCACGCACACGAAATAGGCGGAGATCACCATCAGCCCAGCGGCCCCGAACTGCGCGGGCACGCGGAACGGGTAGCCGGTGAGCTCGCCGTGCAGCAGCGCGCCCTGGTGCGTGACGTGGCCGAGCACGACCGAGACGATCGCGATGACTCTGAGCAGGTCCCAGCTGATCCGTCGGGTGGAATGGTGCGGTGTCGCGGTGTTCGGCACTGGTTCCCTGGGGTCGCCCGGCTGGTCGCGCCGAGCCTACGTGTGCGGGGGTAGGACAGACCGCGTTGCCCCGGCTACCGTGTGGACGTGAACATCGCCGACACCTACACCGGGCACGTCGAACCGGGCGGCGACGCCGCCCGCCGCACGCTGGACGCGCTGACCATCACCAAGCTCTCCGTGGGGCCGATGGACAACAACGCCTACCTGCTCGTCTGCCGCGCCGAGAACGAGGCGCTGCTGATCGACGCCGCCAACGACCCCGAGCGCATCTCCGACCTCATCGGCCACGGCCCCGACCGGCCCGCGCTGCGCACCGTCGTGACCACCCACCAGCACCAGGACCACTGGCAGGCCCTGGGCGCCGTGGCGGGCGCGAACGGCTCGAACACCGCCGCGCACCCCCTGGACGCCTCGCCGCTGCCCGTGCCGCCCGACTTCCTGGTCGAACACGGCGACACGCTCCAGGTGGGGCAGGTCACCCTCGAGGTGATCCACCTGCGCGGCCACACGCCAGGCTCCATCGCCTTGCTGTACCGCGACCCCGCCGGGCACCCGCACCTGTTCACGGGTGACTCGCTGTTCCCCGGCGGGGTGGGGAAGACGTCGTCGCCGGAGGACTTCGCGTCGCTGCTGGACGATGTTTCGGCGCGGATCTTCGACCAACTGCCGGACGAGACGTGGTTCTACCCGGGGCACGGGGATGACTCGACGTTGGGGGCTGAGCGGCCGAAGCTCGCGGAGTGGCGCGAGCGCGGTTGGTGAGCTGAGGATCGACCTACGTGACCGGGCTGCCTGGCTTTCAGGCAGCCCGGTTTTGTTGCCGCCGTTACGGACGCGCCTCGCCGAGATGCCATTGTTACTCGCCGTAACGAGTGAACGGCACCGCACGACTACCGGGCACACCACGTCGAGGGGCCCGCCATGACCAAGCGCACCACGCTCTTCACCGCCGCGGCCGTCGCCGCGCTCGGGCTGTTGACGGCCTGCGGTTCCGGCGGCAACCTCGGCGTCGCGGTGCAGCAGGCCGCGGGAACTCCCACTGCTCCCGCCACGTCCGTGCCGAGCTACCAGCCGCAGGGGTCCTGTCCCGCGCTCCAGGAAGGTCAGTCCTGTGTGAACGGAGAGCTCGTCGACACACCGCCGCCCTCGATCGATCCCGCGAAGTTCACGATGTCGCTCAAGGTGCTGAGCAAGCACTGCTTCGGCTCGGCGGGCTGCAACGTCGAGGTGATCCCCGACGAGTCCCTCAAGTACGACGGCCCGCAAAGTGACTTGGCGTACTACTCCGGCGGCTGCAGCCTCACCTACGAGATCGACGGGGACGAGTCCGGCGAGGTGGTCGAGACCGCGCAGTCGTCCGGGGCCGGATCGTGGCAGGTGCACTCCACGTCGCTGTCCACCGCGTCGTCCAAGACGAAGGTCTCGGCGAAGGTCACCGACGTCAGCTGCGACTCCTGACGCAGGGATTGTCCGGCTCGGCGTGCAGCGGAACCGAGGGTGCACCGCCGAGCGCCCGTGAGCAGGGCAGCCACAGGGCCAGGATCAGGCTCGTCCGGTCGAACTCCTTCTCGAGCTCCCAGTCTGCGGGGAGGAACCGGCCGAACGACGGGAGCAGTTCGAGCGCGCTGATCGAGCGGGCGGCGGGATCGGCGCCGGTCACCTTCGCGCGGACGGTCACGATGGCCACCTGCCGCTGCTCCGGCCGGACCATCAGCCAGACGCCGAACAGCCCGGCTCCTCGGGCAGCTTCCCTGATCAGCGGCCAGGCCCGCAGCAGCGCCGCCTCCTCGTCCCGACCCCGGTAGGCCCAGCGTTCGAACCGGTTGACGTGGTGGGTACTCGCGAGCGAGGAGAGGTCGTGCGCTCCGATCACGTGCCAGACGTGGCGCACGACGCCGTGGAAGAACGGGCGGCCCCAGAACTTCACGCCCGGCTCGAACTCCAGCTCCTCGGTGGTGAACCGCTCGTAGTCCATCGCGTTCGACCACGTGTCGAACAAGTAGCGGCGACCGACCTGAGGGGCTCCGGCGGCGGGGTCGAACCGCAACGGCAGGTACTTGTGCCGCATCCCGGGGCGAACGTCCATGGCGGGCCGGTCGGCCTCCACCAGGTCCGCGATCTGCCGCACCCGAAGCACACCGGGGAGCGCGTAATCAGAGGTGAAGGCGCCTTCCGCTGAGATCGGCCCCGGCTCGTACCCGCGGATGTCCATCGACGCTCCCCTCGCCCGGCTTCTGCTCCGAACGTAAGAAGCCGGCGGGACCAAGGCCAACTTCGTCGGCCGCGCGAGCCGGCACGGTGGTCATACGGGCCGTCGCGGCGAACCGATCGGCCACTTTTCGCTTACAGGATGGCGATGTCGCTGATGCGCCAGTGCCCGTTGTCCTCCGTGGCGGTGAGGCGGACCTGCGCGCCGCCGCTGGAGGTGTCAGACGTGCCGGTGCGGGAGGTCGTCTGGTCGGCGAAGACGAGGACGTGGGCGGTGGTGCCGGTGATGTCCCTTGATGCCAATGGTGCGGACGCGGCTGGTGAGCGTGAGGTGGTTGGGACGGCCTGTTGCTGGACGGCCGAAAGCAGTTGGCGGCGATCAGGAGGACGACGGTCACGGCCGACAGGCCCTGGACGACGCGGTTGCGGCGAGGTTTGCCGGGTGCGGCGGTTGCCCGTTCTTCGGTGGGTTCGGCCGAGAGTGCCTCGGCGCCCTCCGGTGTGGCAGCGCGGCGGCGCGGCGCGACATCGTGGCTGCGCGTGGCGGCAGCGCGGCAGCGGAGTCCGGCGCGAGGGCACCACGAGCCTTCGACTCGATTCCGGAACCCGGCGCGGCGGCCTCAGGCTCGGCGGCGAGGTGCGGTCCCGCGGCCGGCTCGATCACGTCGACCGGCAGACGCCGCCGAAGGCTGCGCGGCGCGGGGTTTCCCGGCGGCCGCCGTGCGGCGGGGGGGATGGCGGGCGGTGGCGGGTGCGGGCCATGGCGGGAATCTGTTCGGAAGGGTCTCAGAGGCTGACGGTGACCGGCTGGACGGCGGAGAGCTTCCAGCCGTCCGGGGTCCGCGTGACGGTCGCCTGGAAGCGGTTGCGCTTGACGGCCGAGGGGGTCGTGCCCTGGCGCGCGGTGACATCCACGACGGCGGCAGACCGGGCGCGGGCTGCATCTGCGGCGGGATGCCGGCGACCTCTTCGACGCCGAAGGCGTCATGTCCGAGGCCGCGCCCGGCGGCGATCTTCGCGCGTTCCGCGGCCATGGTCGCCGAGTCCTTCTCCTCGCTCATGCCGATCGGGCCGTCCACGCGGCCGTTGGGGAACTGGCGCACCACGGGCTCCTCGCTGGTCAGCAGCACCTCGCGCGGCCCGAACAGCACGAGCTCGCGGCGGAAGAGCATGCCGAGGTTGTCGGGCACGGTCCGGGCGAGGTTGATGTTGTGCGCAACGATGAGGAACGTCGCGTCGCTCTGGGCGTTGACGTCGAGGAACAGCTGCGAGATGTAGGTGGTGCGCACCGGGTCCAAGCCGGAGTCCGGCTCGTCGAGCACGTGGCCAAGTCGACACCGTCGACCACGCAGCGGCCGCGGTCGGGCTTGAGCAGCCCGATCAGCGACTTGGGGAACACCGACTTCCCGGTGCCCGAGGGACCCAGCAGGACGGACGCCTCACCCGGGGGCAAGTTGAGGGTCACGTCCCGCCAGATCGTCTGACGCCCGAACGACTTCGTCAGGCCCTCGACGACTTCCGCACCCACCGTTGTGCTTGCCCTTCCCGGCTCAGCCGACGAGCAGGTCCTCGCGCCCGTCGGCGCGCAGCTTTTCGACGTACACGGGGAAAAGCTTCTTCGACAGCGGCGCGAGCTTGATCAGCTTCGACACCGGACCGTCCACTTTGACCTTGCCGCGGGCCATGGCGAACGTGAGGTTCACCTTGCCCTGCCAGTAGCCGTTGGCGACCTCGCTGTCCATCGTCATGGTCGCGTCGGCCGGGGCGTCGAACGCGTCGCCGGTCACACGGCGGTTCTGCGTGTCGATCAGCAGCGCGGACTCGGGGTTGGTGCACACCATCTTCAGCACCAGTCCGGTGCCGGCGAGCTTGGCGGCGAGGTCGGCGTCGGCGAACGCGGTTTCGAAGATGCCGCCGATGTACTGGTAGATCTCTTCGGGCTTGCTGAACGCGGGCATGGCTGGCCTCCGGTCGGTTCGGGAAGGTGGTCTCAGAAGAAGCAGGGCATGGCGCGCACGGCGTGCACGAAGTTGCCGGCCAGGTATTCGGGCTCGCCGGCGGTGATGGTCGGCAGGGTGCGCAGCAGCTCGCCGAACAGGGCGCGCAGCTGGGCCTTGGCGACCTGGTTGCCCAGGCAGAAGTGCGCGCCGCCCCCGCCGAAGCTCACGTGCGGGTTGGGGCTGCGGCTCAGGTCGAAGCGGCCGGGCTCGTCGAACACCTCGGGATCGAAGTTGCCGGACGCGTAGAACATCACCACCTTCTCACCGGTGCTGATCCGCTGCCCGCCCAGCTCGAAGTCCGCGACGGCCGTGCGGCGGAACGTCATCACCGGCGAGGCCCAGCGGACGAACTCCTCCAGCGCGCTGCCGATGCGGCCGTCGAAGTCGGCCATCAGCCACTCGCGCTGTTCCGGGAAGTCGGTGAGCGCGCGCAGGGTGTGGCTGGTGGTCTGGCGGGTGGTGTCGTTGCCCGCCACCGACAGCAGCACGAAGAACGCCGCGATCTCCTCGTCGGTGAGGCGCTCACCGTCCACTTCGGCCTGTACGAGGTTGGTCATCAGGTCCTCGGCCGGGTGGGCGCGGCGGTGCTCGGCCATCTCGAACGCCACGCCGTGCAGCGTCATCTGGGCCTCGAAGATCATGTCGATCGGGTCACGCCCCGCGAGGTAGACCGGGTCGGCCCAGGACACCGACGCGTCGGCGGCGTGGGCCACGCTCTCGCGGTGCGACTCGGGGATGCCGACCATGTCCGAGAGCGTGCGGATTGGCAGCTGGCCCGAGCACTGCTTCACGAAGTCGGCTCCGCTGGCCGCCTCGGCCAGCTCGCGCACGATGTCGCGGGCGTTGGCCTTGATCTGCTCTTCGATGCGGCGTACCTGCTTCGGGGTGAACGCGGCACTGACGAGCTTGCGGATCTTCGTGTGCCGCGGCGGGTCCATCGCCAGGAACGACTGCGAAGCCTCGAGCATCTCCTCGGGGATGTTCTCGAACATCACGCCCTGGCCGGACACGAACACGTCGTTGCGGCGGCTCACCTCGACGATGTCGGCGTGGCGGACCACGGCCCAGTAGCCGGGGTCCTCGGGGTCCTCCATCAGCGCGTCCTCGACCGGCCGGTGCCAGGACACCGGACGCTCCCGGCGCAGCGCCGCGAAACTGCGCTCACGGTCGGCGGCGCGGGTCGACCAGAAGGCCCGCGACGAAAGGTCGATCTCGTCGTACTCGCGCTGCTGCGGGGTCACGATGGCGGTCATGCGGGAATCTCCTGTCCCAAGTAGACGGACTTGAGCTGCTGGTATGCGGCCAGGCCCTCGGGGCCGAGCTCGCGGCCGACGCCGCTGGCCTTCACGCCGCCGAACGGGGCGCCCAGGTCGAGGTCGTAGAAGTTCACCCCGACGCTGCCGGTCTCCACGCGGCGCGCCACGTCGAGGCCCTTCTCCACATCGGAGGTCCAGATGGTGCCGCCGAGTCCGTAGTCGGAGTCGTTGGCGATCGAGACGGCCTCGTCGACGCCGTCGTACGGGATGACCGTGAGCACCGGGCCGAAGATCTCCTCCCGCGCGATCCGGCTGCCGTTGTCGACGCCACCGAACACGGTCGGCTGCACGTACCAGCCACGGTCCCGGTCGGGGCGCCCGCCACCGGCGGCCAGCGTGGCGCCGGACTCGCGGCCCACGGCCACGTACTCCTCGACCTTGCGCCGCTGCTTGTCGCTGACGAGCGGGCCGATGTGTGTGCCCGGGTCGAGCGGGTCGCCGACGGTCAGCGCGGACGCCAGCCCGGACAGCGCGGCGACGACCTCGTCGTGGCGCGAGCGCGGGGCGAGGATGCGCGTGGAGAGGTAGCAGGTCTGGCCGTTGTTGAGCAGGCTCGCGGTGGCCAGGCCCTGCACGGTGGCCTCCAGGTCGGCGTCGTCGAGCACGATCGCCGCCGACTTCCCGCCCAGCTCCAGCGTGACGGGACGCAGCAGGCGGCCGCAGGCCTCGCCGATCTTGCGGCCCACGGGCGTGGACCCGGTGAACGCGACCTTCCGCACGCCCGGGTGCGTCACGAGGTACTCGCCGATGTCGGCGCCGCCGGAGATCACGTTCAGCACGCCCGCGGGCAGGCCGGCGCGCTCGGCGGTGGCCGCCAGCTCCAGAGCGTCCAAAGTGGTCTCGGGCGAGGGCTTGAGCACCACGGTGCAGCCCGCGGCCAGTGCCGGCGCGAGCTTGAACATCGTGAGCACCTGCGGGAAGTTCCACGGCACCACGAGCGCGACCACGCCGACCGGCTCCTTGCGCACCACGGTGACGCCCTGCCCGTCCAGCCGCGGCCGGCGCTCCTCGGCGGGCGCGGCCCCGAGCGCGGCGTAGTACTGCAGGATCCCGACGGGGCCGGCCCCCTCCGCGGCGGTGGCGACGGTGATCGGCATGCCGTTCTGGATCGTGGTGAGCTCGGCGCGCTGGGCCACGTTCTTGCCCAGCTCCTCGGCAAACGCCATCAGCAGCCCGGACCGGGCCTCCGGTGTGAGCCCGCCCCACTCCGCGGACCGCAGCGCGCGGCCGGCGGCGGCGACCGCGGAGTCCACTTCGGACTCCGCGGCGAGCGGCACCGTGCCGATTCGGTCCTCGGTGTCCGGCGAGACCACGGCGAGCGTGGCACCGCCGGCCGGGCGCACCCACGCGCCGTCGATGTACAGGGCTTCGTGCTCGTGCATCAGCGCACTCCTTCGGACACGGGTTCCCGCCGCCGGGCGGCGAAGTCGAGCGCGCCGGACCAGTCGGTGCGGCGCGCGATGAGGGCCCGGAACTTCATGATCTCCCGCTGTTTGTTCACCGCGAGCACGCCGGTGAGGCGGTCGCCGGAGCGGTACAGCGCGACGAAGCGGCCCTCGTCCGGATCGCCGAGCACCACCTGGATCTCGTCGGCGTCGGGCACGCCGGCGAACTGGATGCGGGTGTCGTACCAGTCGGACCAGAAGTAGGGAACGGTCTCGTACGGCTTCCCCGCCCCCGGCATCGCCGCCGCAACGCCCGCCGCGGCCCCCTGCTCCGCGGCGCTGCTCCAGTGCTCCAGGCGCATGGCCCGGCCGAACAGCGGGTTGGCCCACCTGGCGACGTCCCCCGCGGCGTACACGCCGGGCAGTCCCGTCGCGAGCGTCTCGTCGCACACCACGCCGTCCTCCAGCGTGAGCCCGCTGCCCGCGAGCCAGTCCGTGGCCGGAATCGCGCCGGCGCCGACCACGACGAGGTCGGCGTTGAGCGTGGTGCCGTCCGTGAGCCGCACTCGCTCGACGCGGTCCGAGCCTTCGACCCCGGTCACGGCGACTCCGCAGCGCAGGTCCGTGCCGTTCGCACGGTGCAGCGCCGAGCACGGTTCTCCCATGGCGCCGATCGCGCGCATCAACGGCGTGGGCGCGGCCTCCACCACGGTCACCGGCAGGCTGCGTTTGCGCGCGGCCGAGGCGACTTCCGAGCCGATGAACCCGGCGCCGATCACCACCGTGCGCGCACCGGCGTCGAGGGCCGCGCGCACGGCGAGCGCGTCGTCGAGGGTGCGCAGCGTGTGCACGCCGGCCAGGTGGCTCGTGCCGGGCAGCGTCCGGGCGGTCGCGCCGGTGGCGATCACCAGGCCGTCGTACGGGATCTCCCGTTCCCCCGCGTGCACCACGCGCTCGGCCGGGTCCAGGGCGTGCGCGCGGGTGCCGAGCACGAGGTCGACGTCGAGCTCGTCCCGCAGCACCTGCTCCTCACGGAACACCGGCGCGGCGACCGGCCCGTCGAGGAACGCCTTCGACAGCGGCGGCCGGTCGTAGGGCAGGTGCTCCTCGGCGCCGACGAGCGTGACGGACCCGGTGAACCCGGCCTTGCGCGCGCCCTCCACGGCCCGCAACCCGGCCAGGGAAGCACCGACCACGACGAGACGCGTCACTGCACAAGCCCCGTCAGTTCGAGAGCCGCCGTCATTTTTCCAGCCTCAGTGCCTCGGTCGGACACCCCGTCACGGCTTGCTCCACTTCGGACTCCAGCCCGTCGGGCACGGTCTCGGACGACAGGACCAGGTCACCGTTGTCGTCCACCTCGAACACCTCGGGCGCGAACGACTCGCAGATGCCCAGCCCGGTGCAGCGGGCGCGGTCCACGACGATCTTCACGTGCTCACTCCTTCCGCGCGGCGGGAACCAGGACGGGCTTGACGACCTCGCCCTTCAGGCTCGCCTGCTCGGCTTCGTTGATCTCCTCGAACGGGAACGTCTCCACGAGCCGGTCGAACGGGAACCGGCCCTGGCGCCACAGCTCGATCAGCCGCGGGATCATCACCTGCGGCACGGCGTCGCCCTCGAGGATTCCCATCACGTTGCGGCCCACGGCGAGCGCCGTCGGGTCGAGCACCAGGTCGCCCTGCTGCACCCCGACGAGCCCGCACGTGCCGGTCGGGCGCAGCACCGCGATCGCCGTGGTGATCACCGACGGCACGCCGGTGGTGTCCAGCGTGTACTGAGCGCCGCCCGTGGCCGCGAGCAGCTGCTCCACCAGGTCGGCCGCGGCGCCGTCGGCGGTGTGCGTGGCGCCGAGCTCCTTCGCCAGTTCCAGCCGGCGCGGGTTGAGATCCACGGCGACGATCCGCGCGGCACCGGCCACCCGCGCGGCCATCACCGCGGACAGGCCCACGCCGCCGGCGCCGAACACGACAAAACTCGTGCCGGGTGCCACGCCGAGCGCACTGAACACCGAGGCCGCGCCGGTCTGGATGCCGCAGCCGAGCGGGCCGAGCAGCTCCAGCGGCAGCTCCGGGTCGACCTTCACCGCGTTGCGCGCCGCGACCACCGAGTGCGAGGCGAACGACGACTGCCCGAACCAGCGCGCGGCCACGGCCTCGCCGGCGGCGTCGAGCACCGGCTGCTCGCCGTCCGGGTCGTGGCCGGTGAGGTTGCGCGGGAAGAAGCTCTCGCAGTACGACGGGTGCCCGGCGACGCAGTTGGCGCAGTGGCCGCAGAAGTCGAACGAGAGCACCACGTGGTCACCCGGCTCCAGGCTCGTCACGTCGGCGCCCACGGCCTCGACGACGCCGGAACCCTCGTGCCCGGTGATGATCGGCGGCGCGGCCAGGAAACCCGGCGCGCGCGGCAGCAGGTCGGTGTGGCACAGCCCGGCGCCCGCGATGCGTACCAGCACCTGGTCCGCGCCCGGGGCGGGCAGCTCGACGTCCTCGATCCGGTAGGGCCCGTCGGCGGCGCGCAGCACCGCGGCCTTGATCTGCATGATCTTCTCGCTCCTGGTGGGTCCGAAGGGGTCGGTCAGCGGGTGAGCTCGCCCTTGACGAGCTTCCCGGTGGGAGTGCGGGGCAGCCGGTCCACGAAAGTGAACGCACGGGGCACCTTGTAGTGGGCGATGCGTTCGCGCAGGTACTCGCGCAACTCGTCGCCGAGGCCGGGCCCGGCCTCGCCCGCGGGTTCGACGAACGCCTGCACCGCCTCGCCCATCTCCGCGTCGGGCACACCGACCACGGCGACGTCGAGCACCTTCGGGTGCAGCGTCAGCGCGTTCTCGATCTCCTGCGGGTAGATGTTCACCCCGCCGGAGATGATCATGAAGGCCTTGCGGTCGGTGAGGAACAGGAAGCCGTCCTCGTCGACGTACCCGACGTCGCCGGTGGTGGTCCACGTCGGGTGCTCCGGGTGCTGCGCTTCGGCGGTCTTGCCCGGGTCGTTGTGGTAGGCGAACGGCAGCGCGTCGCGTTCGAAGTAGACGGTGCCGATGCCGCCCGCCGGCAGCTCTTCGCCGTGTTCGCCGCAGATGCGGATCACACCGACGCCGGCCGGCCCGACCGAGCCGGGCTTGCGCAGCCACTGCTCACTGTCGATGAACGTGATGCCGCTGCCCTCGGTGGACGAGTAGTACTCGTGCAGGATCGGGCCCCACCAGTCGATCATGGCGCGCTTGACGTCGATCGGGCACGGCGCCGCGGCGTGGACGGCCGCGCGCTGGCTCGACAGGTCGTACTTCGCGCGCGTGGCTTCGGGGAGCTTGAGCATGCGGACGAACATCGTCGGCACCCACTGGCTGTGCGTCACGCAGTGGGTCTCGATCGCGGAAAGCGCTTGCTCCGCGTCGAACCTCTCCATCAGCACCACCGTGCCGCCCAGCGCCTGCACCACACCGCCGAAGCGCAGCGGCGCCGCATGGTAGACCGGCGCGGGCGAGAGGTAGACCGTGTCGGGGCCGAACCCGTACAGGGTCCCGAAAACCGCGGTGTAGACGTCACCCGGCTCGTCGACCCGGCGCTCGGGCAGCGGCGGCTTGATCCCCTTGGGCCGGCCGGTGGTGCCGGACGAGTAGAGCATGTCCATGCCCCGCGGCTGCTCCGGCAGCGGCTCGGCCGAGACGCTCGCCAGCGCGTCCTCATAGGACTCGTACCCGGCCACGCTTGCCCGGTACGCCAGCCGGATGCGCACCTTCGACGTGTCCGCGACGACGGCTTCGGCCACGTCGGCGAGCCCGGCCGACACGATCAGCGCCTCGGCGCCGCAGTCGTCGACGATGTAGGCGACCTCGCCCGGCGACAGGTGCCGGTTCACGGCCGTGATGTAGAGGCCCGAGCGCAGCGCGGCCCAGTAGACCTCGAACACTTTCGGGTCATTTCCCGAAAGGAGCGCGATGTGGTCGCCGCGGCGCAGGCCCGCTTCGTGCAGGTAGCGCGCCAGCCGCGCCGAACGCTCCTCCAGCTGCCCATACGTGAGCACCTCGCCGCCCGCCACGACGACGGCGGGCTTGTCGGGGAACTGCTCGGCGTGGACACCGGGGTACATGGGCGCTCCTGGCGGGGGGACCGGACCGGAAGCCGACCGGCGCGCCGCGGGCGTCCGAACCGGTCGGCTGTGACCTCGGGAGAACTATCTAGCGTTCGTTAAGTTGAGCGTATGGCCCAGCTCACATGTTGTCAAGACAGTATGTCTGGATTCTCTGTCCAGTCAATTCGAGCGGCGAGCCGGTAGGGTGAGAGCGAAGAAAAGGAGGCTGGATGCCGTCGGTGACCCGCAAGCCCCAGACCGCTCGCAAGCAGCAGCGCCGGGAGACGCTCGGCCGCCAGTTGCTGGAGGCCACCGAGCGCCTCATGGGCGAGGGACTCACGTTCACCGAGCTGAGCGTCGACCGCCTGGCGTCCGAGGGCGGCATCTCGCGCGCCACCTTCTACGTCTACTTCGAGGACAAGGGCCAGCTGCTGCGGCTGTTCGCCCAGCACGTGTTCGCCGACCTCACCGAGGCCGCGCAACGCTGGTGGGACAGCGCCGACGCGCGCGATCCGGAGGACCTGCGGGCGTCGATCACGGAAATCATCGCCCGCTACCGCAACCACCGTTCGGTGCTCTACGCCGTGATCGAGATGGCGGCCTACGACTCCGAGGTCGACGAGCTCTACCGCGGCATCATGGAAGGCCTCGTCGACGCCATCGCGGCGATCATCGAACGCGGTCAAGCCGCCGGCACGATCGCCCCGATGCCCGTGCGCGCCACGGCTTCCGCGCTCACGTGGATGGTCGAGCGCACGTGCCACCAGACGCTGCGCTTCACCCCGGAGTCCGAGGACGACACGCTGGCCGACTCCATGACCGAGGTCATCTGGCGCACCCTGTACCTGGAGCCGGCGCCGCGTCCGTGACGCAACTCAGCGCTTGCGTTTCACCGGCCGCGCGCCGACGGTGCGCAGCGCGAGGTCCACGTACCGCTCGGCGAGCTCTTCGGGCTTGAGCGGGCCGCCGGGCTGGTACCAGCGCGCGATCGACTGACACATGCCCAGCACGGCCCGCACGGTCTCCTCGGGGTGGGCCACGGTGAACACACCCTCGCGCGCGCCGTCCTCGATGATGCCGGTCAGAACGGTCTCGATCTCCTTGCGGCGCGCGGCGTAACGCTTGCGCGAGTCCGGCGAGAGGTGCCGCAGCTCGAGGTCCAGCGCCGCCAGCCGCGTGCGGTGCGTCATGTGCAGCACCACTGCTTCGACGACGTTGACCAGCTGCTCGCGCGGGCCGGCCGCGTCGGCCGCCGCGGCGTTGACCCGGCTGACGGCTTCGCCGGTGCCCAGGTCGAGCAACGCGGCGAAGGCGCCTTCTTTGCTGTCGTGGTGGTAGTACAGCGACGGCACGGTCTGCCCGACCCGGCGGACGATGTCGCGCACCGACGTGCCGTGGAAACCGTGCTCGTAGAACGCGTCGAGTGCGGCGGCGAGCAGAGGCGTCAGCTCCAGCTCGTCGTAGTGCCGCCAGCCGGCCCCCGGCTCGACCTCGATCGAGACCGAAGCGGAGGTCACCGCCTCCCGCGCACGCACCATGTTCCCCCCATCGAGTCCGGAAGCTTCCTCGCCGAGTCTAGGCTCAGCGCGGGGTCATGCGGATGGCGCCGTCGAGCCGGATGGTCTCGCCGTTGAGCATCGGGTTCTCCACGATGTGGCAGGCCAGCGCCGCGTACTCCGCCGGATCACCCAGCCGGGACGGGTGCGGCACCTGCGCGCCGAGCGACTCGACGGCCTCGTCGGGCAGCGTCGCGAACAGCGGCGTGCGGAACAGCCCCGGCGCGATGGTCATCACGCGGATCTTGAGGCTCGCCAAGTCACGCGCGATCGGCAGCGTCATGCCGACGATCCCGCCCTTCGACGCCGAGTACGCCGCCTGCCCGACCTGACCGTCGAAGGCTGCCACGGACGCGGTGTTCACGATGACCCCGCGTTCCTCCCCCACCGAGTCCACACCCGCGATGCGCTCGGCGGCCAGCCGGAGCACGTTGAACGTGCCGATCAGGTTGACCGACACGACCTTCGTGAACGCGTCCAGCGGGAACGCGCCCTTCTTCCCGACGGTCTTCACCGCGTTGCCGATGCCCGCGCAGTTCACGATCACCCGAAGGTCGCCCAGCGACGCGGCGGTGTCGACGGCGGCCTGCACATCGGCCTCGCTCGTCACGTCGGCCGGGGCGAACACGCCGTCCAGCTCCGCGGCGACCGCGGCACCGTCCGAAGTGGGCAGATCGACCACCACCACCTTCGCGCCGCGCTTGTGCAGCTCCTTCGCGGTGGCCAGGCCCAGCCCCGACGCCCCGCCGGTCACGAGCGCGACCGTGTTCGCGATGTCCATCCGTGTCCTCCTCAGGCCAGCACGCCGGCCAGGCGGCCGGCGATGATCTCGTGTGCCTCGGCGACGACGCGGGAGACCAGCTCCGCCACCGTCGGCACGTCGTGGACGAGTCCCTGCACCACACCCGCGGACCAGATGCCGAGGTCGACGTCGCCGGTTTCGTACACCGTGCGGCCGCGGCTGCCCGCCACCAGGTCGCGCACGTCGTCGAAGCCACCGCCGCCGGCGAGGATGCCGACCACCTCGCGGCTCGTGGCGTTGGACGCCACCCGGGCGGTGTTGCGCAGCGACCGGAAGATCAGCTCCGTGTCGCGCTCGGTCGCCTCGACGAGGCGCTGCTTCACGTTGTCGTGCACCGGCGCCTCGGCCGTGGCGAGGAACCGGGTGCCCATGTTGACGCCGTCGGCGCCGAGCGCGAGCGCGGCGACGAGGCCGCGGCCGTCGGCGAACCCGCCGGAGGCGATCATCGGGATGGTGACCTGCTCGGCCGCGGCGGGGATCAGCACCAAGCCCGGGACGTCGTCCTCGCCGGGGTGCCCGGCACACTCGAACCCGTCGATGGAAACTCCGTCCACACCGAGGGCCTGCGCCTTCACCGCGTGGCGGACGCTGGTGCACTTGTGCAGCACTTTCACCCCGGCCGCTTTGAACGCGGGCAGGTGCTCGGCGGGGTTGAACCCGGCGGTCTCGACGACGGGCACGCCGGAACTGGTGATCACGTCGCGATACTCGGCGTACGGCGGCGGGTTGATCGACGGCAGGATCGTGAGGTTCACCCCGAAGGGTTTGTCCGTGAGCTCCCGGCAGCGGACGATCTCCTTCGCCAGGTCCTCCGGCGTCGGCTGCGTGAGCGAGGTGAGGAATCCGAGCGCGCCCGCGTTGGCCACGGCGGCCACGAGCTCCGCGCGGCCCACCCACTGCATGCCGCCTTGGACAATGGGGTGCGCCACCCCGAAAACCTCGCAGAAGCGCGTGCGCAGCATCCGGACTCCCTCGTTCGGCCTACGTTCGGTTCGGGACTGTGTTTCACCACCGAAGGTAACTTAGCGATCGTTAGATATACAGTGACCCGTGTCTCTTGACAGCGGCGGGCGTGTTTAACGATCGTTAGATAACTTTCGACGACGCAGGGGGGCACCGTGCAGCGCCAGCTCTTCACCGCCGACCACGAGGCCTACCGCGAACTGGTCCGGGAGTTCACCGCACGCGAAGTCGTACCGAACCTCGACCGGTGGGACGCCGACCGGCTGATCGACCGCGAGGTCTGGCGCGCCGCCGGCAAGCAGGGCGTGATCGGGCTGGCCGTGCCGGAGGAGCACGGCGGCGCCGGGCAGCCGGACTACCGCTACCGCGTGGTCGTGGCCGAGGAACTGGCGCGGGTCGGGGCGGCCTCGCTGCACTCGAGTTTCGGACTGCAGGACGACGTCGTCATTCCCTACGTGCAGGACCTCGGCACCGACGAGCAGCGGCGGAAGTGGCTGCCGGGCATGGCTTCGGGCGAGCTGATCGGCGCCATCGCGATGACCGAGCCCGGCGCGGGCAGCGATCTGCAGGGCGTGCGCACCACGGCTGTGCGCGACGGTGACGAATGGGTCCTCAATGGACAGAAGACTTTCATCACCAGCGGCATCAACGCCGATTTCGTGATCGTGGTGGCGCGCACGGACCCGGCGGCGGGTTCGCGCGGGTTCAGCCTGATCGTAGTCGAGGACGGCACCCCCGGATTCACGCGCGGACGCAAGCTCGACAAGGTCGGCCTGCACGCCCAGGACACCGCGGAGCTGTTCTTCGAACAGGTACGCGTGCCGGTGGCGAATCTGCTCGGCACCGAGGGCCGCGGGTTCGCGCACCTGATGGAACGGCTGCCGCGCGAGCGCATGTCGATCGCCGTCGGCAGCCTCGCGAGCGTCGACGCGGTGTTCGCCGAGACGCGCGAATACTGCTTCAGCCGCAAGGCGTTCGGCAAGGCGATCGGCGACTTCCAGAACACCCGCTTCGTCCTCGCGGAGATCGCCACCGAACGCGATGTGACGGCCGCGTACCTCGACGCGTGCGTGCACGAACTCAACGGAGGCGCCCTCACCGCGGTCGATGCGGCGAAGGCGAAGTGGTGGGCCAGCGAGCTGCAGAAGCGCGTCGTCGACCGCTGCGTGCAGCTGCACGGCGGCTACGGCTACATGCTGGAGTACCCCGTCGCGCGGGCCTTTGTGGACTCCCGCATCCAGACGATTTACGGCGGCACCACCGAGATCATGAAGGAGATCATCGGCCGGGACTTGGCCGCCCGGGACTAGCCGCCGCCAACTGACCACCCTCCCTCACGAAAAGGCCGGCGTTACATGGGTTTGCGCACGGCGAAGGAGTACCGGGACGGGCTGCGCGACGGCCGTCGCGTGTTCTACCGCGGGCAGCGGGTGACGAGCGTGGGCGACCACCCGGAGCTGACGCTCGCGGTGGACCACTCCGCGCACTGCTTCGACATCGCGCAGTCGCACCCCGAGCTGGCCGTCGCCGATGGGTACTCGGCGTTCTACCGGGTGCCGCGTTCGGCCGAACAGCTGCGGGCACGCGGTGAGCTGATCGAGACCGTCTCCCGGCTGGGCGGCGGGATCATCGTGCTCAAGGAGGTGGGCAGCGACGCGATGTTCGCGCTGCTGCGCACGCTCGAAGGTGAAGAGCTGGAGCGCGCGAAGGCGTTCCATGAGCGCGTGTGCCGCGATGACCTGGCGCTGGCCGTGGCGCAGACAGACGTGAAGGGCGACCGTTCACTCGCACCGCACCAGCAGGCCGACCCGGACCTGTACCTGCGGATCGTCGACGAGGACGCCGACTCGATCACCGTGCGCGGCGCGAAGTGCCACACGTCGTATTCGGCCAACGCCGACGAGCTGATCGTGCTGCCGACCCGCGCGATGGGACCTGAGGACGCGGACTACGCGGTGTCGTTCGCGCTCCCGGTCGACACTCCGGGTCTGGACATCTACGTGTCGCCCTACCTCGCCGGTGAGCGCAACGAGTTCGAATTCCCGTTGTCGTCGAAGCACAAGATGCTCGAGAGCCTCACGGTGTTCGACGATGTGCGGGTGCCGAACGAGCGCGTGTTCCTGAACCGGCGCCCGGAGCTGGCGGGGCCGCTGGCGATCGCGTTCGTGGACTACCACCGGTTCACCGCGATCAACTACAAGCTGCCGCTGCTCGACCTGCTCGTGGGCTCGGCGTCGCTGATCGCGGAGTACAACGGCATCGCGCGCGCCGGGCATGTGAAGGACAAGATCACGCAGCTCATCGCGTACGCCGAGACGGTGCGCGGGCTCGCGGAGCTGGCCGCGCTGCGGTCGCGGCCCGGGCAGGACGGCATCCAGCAGCCCGACCCAGTCGCGGTGAACACGGCGAAGTACACCTTCGCGCACGGTTTCCACGGCGCGGCGGCGAAGCTCATGGACCTCGCCGGCGGCCTGCTCGCCACCGGCCCCGGCGGTGAGGACTGGGCGAACCCGGAGATCCGCGCGGTGCTGGAGAAGTACTACGCGGCCGCCGTGCCGGCCGAGCCCCGGCTGCGGCTGCGGCTGCGGCTGCGGCTGCTGAACCTCATCGCCGACCTCACCGCCCGCGACTACGGTGGCTACCAGGCCGTGCTCGCCACGCACGCGGAAGGTTCGCTGGAGGCGGAGAAGCTGCAGATCGCCCGCACCTACGACCCGACGCGCGCCCGGGCGTACGTCAGCCACCACGCCGGACTCGCCTGAAAGGGGCCTTCCTTGACCGCGCCAGTTGATGTGCCAGTGAAGATCGAGCAGGACGGTGCCGCACTCCGCATCGAGTTCGACCGGCCCGACCGGCTCAACGCCGTGACCACCGCGATGCTCGTCCGCGTGGGCGACGCCGTGGAGGAAGCGCTGGCGGACGCGAGCGTGCGGGTGGTCGTGCTGACCGGCGCCGGGCGTGCCTTCTGCGCCGGCGCCGATCTCGCCGGCAGCGACATCGAAGCCGACCCGGACACCGGCACGATCGACGCCGCCAACCGGCTCACGCGCCTGTTCCGCGACATCCCCAAGCCGGTGGTGGCCGCGGTGAACGGCCCGGCCGTGGGCGTGGGCTGCTCGTTCGCGCTGGCCGCGGACCTGTGCGTGGCACGGGAGTCGGCGTACTTCCTGCTGGCCTTCGCCAACGTCGGTCTCATGCCCGACGGCGGCTCCACCGCTTTGGTTCCCGCCGCCATCGGCCGCGCCCGGGCGGCGCGGATGGCGATGTTGGCCGAACGTGTGCCGGCTCCGCAGGCCCTGGAGTGGGGCATGATCTCCCACGTCGTGCCGGACACCGACTTCGACGCGGAGGTCGCTCGCCTCACCCAGCAGCTGGCCGAGGGCCCCACGGCTTCGTTCGCACAGACGAAGCGGGCGTTGGCCGCTTCGTCGCTGGCCCAGCTCGACGGCGCGTTCGAGCTGGAGCGGGCCGGTCAGTCGTCGTTGTTCGCCACCAAGGACTTCGCCGAAGGCCTGGCCGCCTTCCGCGCCAAGCGTCGCCCCGAGTTCCGCGGCGAGTGAGGTCTACTGCCGTTCGTAGGGCAGCTTCTCGCCCGCCTCCACGGCGAACGGGAGCCGGTTGCCCTCGGGCGGCAGCGGGCACGTCGCGAAGTCGGTGAACGCACAGGGCAGGTTGCGCGCCCTCGTGAAGTCCACCGTGACGCGGCCGTACTCGTCCGGCTTGCCCACCGACAGCGACCGGTTGGCGGCGTAGGTGGTGACACCGCTGGTGGCGTCGGTGAAGAGGATCGTGAACCCGCCTTCGCGCCCGTTGAAGGCGGTCAGCGTGTACTCGGCACCATTGTGGGTGAACCGGACCTTGCCGGGCGCGGTGTACACGTGCGACAGCCCCTCGACCACGGCCCCCACCGTGACCGGCCGGGGCTCCTCGAACGCTTCGAACCGAGCTTCGACCGCCCAGCTCTCGTCCGGTTCATACGCCGGTACACCCCGGAACCCGGCGAGCACCGGCGCCTCGGGATCGTGCACGCGAATCAGGTACCCCGACCGCCTCGCGATCTCCACCTCGACGGCCCCGGCCCGCACCCGCGTCCCGGCGCCGCTGTTCACCAGCTCGATCCGCTGGACACCGGTGATCTTCTCGCCCTCGTGCTCGAGGTCGGCACCGTCCGGGTCGACGTACGCGGCTTCCTCGTCCTGCCACCACTTCCCGGGCAGGTTCCCGTAGCTGCGCGGCTCGTCCTCCAGCCAGTCGAGGGACACGAGCGCCAGCCAGCCGTAGGGGTCGGCCAGCTCCTTCTCGCGCTGGAGCTTCCAGTCCTGCCAGGCTTGGGTGAAGTCCCTGGTGCTCGCCGTCATGCTTGCCCCTTCCGTCGACCCGTGCTGGAGACAACGCCTCGCCGCGGGCGTTGTTCCGCGTCCCATCATGCGGGCGGCCCCGGGCGGAGCGATGCTGCTGCACCGGTCCGGCACCGGTGGGCCGCCGGTGGTCTTCCTGGCCGACGACGGGATGTTCGGCCTCTACTACTGGAACGTGCACGACCTCCTCGCGGAGTTCACCACGAGCGTGCTCTACGACCGGCTCGGCACGGGCTGGAGCGACGTGGTGGATCTCCCCCGCAGCGGCACGCAGGTGACCGGCGATCTGCACGAGCTGTTGCGCACCGCGGCGGTGCCCGGTGGATCAGGGGTTCAGCCGAGAGCGCTACCGGCAGTCCCTGCGGGAGCCGATGAACCTGCCGCGGCTGTTCGGCGAGGTCCGCGACGCCGGGCCTGATCCCGACGTGCCGCTGATCTTCGTGTCCGCCATGGGGATCGACCGGTTCGCCGAGGAACTGGTGCCGCCCGAGGGGATCGACCGGTTCGCCGAGGAACTGGTGCCGCCCGAAGCGCGCGCGTCGCTGGTCGAGTCCAATCAGGCCAAGCACCGGCTGTACACCGATCTGGCCGCAGCACTCCCCCAAGCCGAAGTCCGCCGCCTCGACGATGCCGGGCACTCGGGCCTCGCCTGGCTCCGGCCGGACGCCGTGGTCCAGGCGATCTGTGCCGTGTCGCCGCGCTGAGCCGGCCCCGCCGGTCTCGGGTCGGAAACGTGGGCCCTGTCGATCTCGGAACGGCGTTACGATCCGCCTTCCGGGTGAGGGGGAGCCATGGGGGAAACCGCTTCGGAGACAGCCGCGAAGACCAGGGCGCCGTTCGCGGCGGGCGGGGTCGGGGTCGTGGTGCTGGTGCAGGCCGCGGTGCTCACGGTGTTGTCGGGTGGGTACGGCTTCCATCGCGACGAGTTCTACTACGTCGCCGCCGGGAACAGGCTGGCGTGGGGGTACGTGGACCAGCCGCCGTTGACGCCGACGTTGGCGAAGCTCGCGACGATCCTGTTCGGGGACACGCCGCCCGGGCTGCGGGTGGTCGCGACGCTCGCCGGGGTGGCGACCGTGATCGTCCTGGCGTTGGTCGCGCGGGAGTTCGGGGCGGGATACGCGGGTCAGGTGATCACCGCCGTGGTCACGGCCCTGTCCGGTTACGTCCTCGTCGTCTCGCACATGCTGTCCACCACCACGATCGACATGCTGGTCTGGTCGATGCTGGGGCTGTTCACCGTCAAGCTGCTCAAGACCGGCGACGGCCGCTGGTGGCTCGCGATCGGCGCGGCGACGGGCGTCGGGCTGCTCAACAAGTGGCTCGTGCCCCTGCTGCTCGTGGCGCTGGCGGTCAGCGTGTTCGTCACGGGGCCCCGCGAGGTGTTCCGGACGTGGTGGCTGGCGGCCGGCGCGGCCATCGCGCTCGCGGCGGTCGCGCCCGTGCTCGTCTGGGAGGCACGCAATGGCTGGCCCATGGTCACGTTCGCCGGCGGCATCAGCGAGAACGACGGTGCCGAGAACCGCCTGATGTTCGTCCCGCTGCAGATCGCGTACCTGTCCCCCGCGCTGGTGCCCGTGTGGATCGCCGGGATCGTGCGGCTGTGGAAGACGTCGCGGCTGCGCTCGCTCTCGCTGGCATACCCGATCCTCTGCGTCATCCTGCTCGCGCTCGGCGGCAAGCCGTACTACTCGCTGCCGCCGCTGATGCTGCTCACCGCCGCCGGGGTGCAACCCGCACTGGAGTGGTTCGCGCGCCGCCGGGCGAGGCGGTGGTGGCTGGTCGCCGCGGCGCTCGGGGCGGCCGTCTCCCTCGCCATCGGGCTGCCGATCGTGCCGGCGCAAGCCCTCGGTCCGGTGCTCGCGCTGAACAAGGAGCAGGGCGAGCAGATCGGCTGGCCGGGGTTCGTCACGACCGTCGCCGCCGTGTGGCGGCAGATTCCCGAGAAGGCCGACGCCGTCGTCTTCACCAGCAACTACGGCGAAGCCGGCGCGATCGAGCGCTACGGCCCGGCGCACGACTTGCCCGCGCCTTACTCGGGCCACATGTCCTACGCAGACTGGGGCCCGCCGCCCGACCGGATGGACGGGGCCGTGGTGCTCGTCGGCACGTTCGACCGCCCGGCCCGCGCGTTCACCGGCTGCCGCCAGGTCGCCGTGCAGGACACCGGGATCGACAACGACGAGCAGGGCACCCCGGTCGCCCTGTGCACCGGGACCACGGCCGCGTGGTCGGCACTCTGGCCGAGCCTCCGCCACTTCTCCTGACGCGCTCGGTAGGGTCGCTGCGTGAGCGAAGAGGCCGTGGAGATCTACACCGACGGAGCGTGCAGCGGCAACCCCGGCCCGGGCGGCTGGGGCGCCTTCCTGCGCTACGGCCGCCACGAGCGCGAGCTCTACGGCGGCGAGGACACCGTGACCACCAACAACCGCATGGAGCTGATGGCGCCGATCCGCGCGCTGGAAAGCCTCACGCGCCCCTCGGTCGTGCGGATCTACACCGACAGCACCTACGTCCGCAACGGCGTGATGCAGTGGATGCCGCGCTGGAAGAAGAACGGCTGGCAGACCGCGGCGAAGCAGCCTGTGAAAAACGCCGACCTGTGGCAGCGCCTCGACGCCGCGGGCGAACGCCACGAGGTCGAGTGGCTGTGGGTCAAGGGCCACGCCGGCCTGCCCGAGAACGAGCGCGCCGACCGGCTGGCGGTGAAGGGCGCGCAGGAGTCCGCCCAGGCAGGGGTCAAACGTGCCCGCGGCTGACCCACGCTGCCCCTGCGGCTTGCCGCAGGCCTACGCTGAGTGCTGCGGCCGCTTCCACGACGGCCGCCAGGCCGCGCCGACCGCCGAGTTGCTCATGCGCTCGCGCTACAGCGCGTTCGCCGTTGCCGATGCCGCGTACCTGCTGGCGACCTGGCACCCGGACACCCGCCCGAAGCGGCTGCGCCTCGACGACGGCCAGAAGTGGACCGGCCTCGACATCCTCGGCGGCACGGGCGGCGGGCTGCTGCAGAACGAGGGCACCGTCGAGTTCCGCGCGCACTACCGCTTCCGCGGCAACGAAGACACGCTGCACGAGAACAGCCGCTTCGTCCGCGAAGCCGGCCAATGGTTCTACGTCAGTGCCCTCTAGAACTGCGCTCTGACCCGGTTTCAGAGGGAATCCCACAGCCGGCGCTGCCCGGCGTCCGGATCGGACACGGTCTGGCTCACGTCGTCGAACAGCCGCGTGATCCGTGCGCGAGGCTCGTACGGCGCCCAGCCCGGGTCGCCCGTCGCGACGAAGCGGACCCACACGTCGAACATCTGCGTCGCCATCGCCTGCAGCCGAGCCGGATCCGGTTTCGCCAGCGCGAACAGGAAGCGCCAGTTCTTGTTGCCGATGTCGTCGAACATCAGCGGCAGGTCGAGCCCGTGCACGGCGCCGAGCCCCTTGCCGCGCGGCGCGATCCGCCAGTCGAGGCGGTACATCCACGCGGTACCGCCGGCGGCGTGCTGCGCCTCCGCCAGCCGGATGGCGGGCAGCCACCAGTCGCCGGCCGTCCGCACGCGGTTGCGCAACTGGTCCTCGGGCCAGTCCGGCAGCAGCTCGCGGTAGGCGGCGACGCCCTTGGCGATCGTCTCGTCGTCGAGCATCGTCGAGCCGGTGCCGAGCAGCTTCGCGCGCCCGGTCTGCAGCCAGGAGAACAGGTCCTGCTCATCGGCCGTCGTGCCGGTGAGGACCCGGACGTCGCGCGCGGCCCCGTCGGCCACAGCTTCACCCGGGTACCGGGGCAGCAGATCTCCGTCCACGATCACGCGGTAGGTCACGAGCTTCCCCGAAGCGGCCGCGACCCGTTGCTGCGCCTCGAGGATCCGCGTCACCGGCAGCGTGGCGAGCTCGCCCGCGGACACGCCGAGGTCGGCCAGCAGCGCCGCCGCCACAGCCTCACCCTCGGCCGGCATGTGCACGACCGAGCCGACGCCCGTGCCGCTCTGCACGATCGCCTGGTGGAAAAGCCCCCGCGTCCGCGGCACGGCCAGCAACGTGCCGACCGTGCGCCCGCCGTTCGACTGTCCGGCGAGCGTGACCCGGTCCGGGTCGCCGCCGAACGCCGCCACGTTGTCGCGCACCCATTCCAGCGCGAGCACCTGGTCGTGCAGTGAAAGATTGCCCTCGGACACGCCGGGCAGCCGCAGCATGCCCAGCACCCCGAGGCGATAGCCGACGGTCACCACGACCACGCCGCGGCGCGCGTACGCCGACGCGTCGAACTGGTGCGGCGAGCCCATCACCCCGCCACCACCGTGGATCCACACCAGCACGGGGTACGGCCCGGGTGAGACCGGCGCGTAGACGTTGACGTGCAGGCAGTCCTCCTCGCCGGTGAACCCGCGCCCGGTCACCTCCGGCTGCGGAGCCCGCGCGGCGAACCGCGTCGCGTCGCGGACTCCGGTCCAGTTTCCAACCGGCCGCGGCGGCCGGAACCGCAGCGGACCCACGGGCGGCTCGGCGTAGGGCACACCCAGGAAATACCCGACCCCGTCGCGCATTTCGCCACGCACCGCACCGGCTCGCGTCTCCACCGTCGTCACGCGAGCCAGCCTAGTGACCACGCCGGTGGCGAGTTCGGTGTCCCACGAGCGGCCGCGGCCACGCGCGGGTCATGATTACCCCGTGCACATCGCGGCGGAATTGGTGGGTCTGGTCGTGACGGTCCTCGTCGTCACGGTCATCGCGCGGCGGCTGGACTGGTCGGCGCCCCTGTGTCTGGTCGCGGTGGGGGTCGCGGCGTCGTTCATCCCGAGCCTGCCCGACTACCAGCTCGACCCCGAGGTCGTGCTGATCGGGCTGCTGCCCCCGCTGCTGTACTCGGCCTCGATCCAGACGTCGTTGGTCGCGTTCAACAAGCTGCGCGGGCCGATCCTCGTGCTGTCGGTGGGGCTGGTCGTGTTCACCGCGTTCGGCGTCGGTGTGGTCGCCTGGGCCGTCGTGCCCGGCCTGCCGCTCGCCGCGGGGATCGCGCTCGGCGCGGTGGTCGCGCCGCCCGACGCGGTGGCCGCGAGCGTGGTCGCGCGCAGGGTCGGTATGCCGCGCAAGCTCGTGCGGCTGCTGGAGGGCGAGAGCCTGTTCAACGACGCGGCCGCGCTGGTCACCCTGCGCACCGCGATCGCGGCCATCGCCGGGTCGATCAGCCTGTGGCAGGTCGGGCTCGACTTCCTGCTCGCCGCGTTCGGCGGAATCGTGGTCGGCCTCCTGGTCGGCCTGGTCGCGACCCAGCTGCGCAAGCGCCTGGAGGAACCGGTCACGGACACGGCGCTCTCGTTCGCCGTGCCGTTCGTCGCCTACCTCCTGGCCGAGGTCGCGCACGGTTCCGGCGTGCTCGCGGTGGTCGTCTGCGGCCTGATGCTGGGCCACGAGTCGCCGCGCATTCTCTCGGGCTCCACGCGGCTCGCGTCGCGGCTCAACTGGCAGACGGTGCAGTTCCTGCTGGAGAACATGGTCTTCCTGCTGATCGGCCTGCAGCTCCGCGGAATCCTCATCGAGGTCTCCAAGACAGGCCTGTCGGTGTGGGAGCTCGTCGGCATCTGCGCCGCCGTGCTCGGCACGGTAATCCTCACGCGCTTGCTGTGGCTGATCGGCATCGGCGTGCAGAAGCGCCTCACCGCGCGCTTCGTCAAGAAGCCGAAGATCTGGCCCTGGCGCTACTCCGCGGTGATCGCGTGGGCCGGCATGCGGGGCGTGGTCACGCTCGCCGCGGCGTTCGTGCTCCCGGCCGACACCCCACAGCGCGCCGTGCTGGTGCTGGCCGCGTTCGTGGTCGTGGCCGGCACGCTCGTGGTGCAGGGCATGACACTGCCGACCCTGATCCGCCGCCTGCGCCTGCCCCGGCCCGACCCGGCTGAGGACGCGCTGCAGGAAGCCGCCGTGGTCAACGACATGACCCGCGCCTCGCTCGCGAAGCTCGAGGAGATCAGCACCCCGGACGACCCGCCGGACATCATCGAACGGCTGCGCGACCGCCTGCAGTACCGCGCCGACTCGGCGTGGGAGCAGCTCGGCCGCCAGAGCGCGCTCGCCGAGACCCCGAGCGATGCCTACCGGCGGCTGCGCCTGCAGCTGCTGGAGGTCGACCGTGAGCAGTTCCTGCTGGCGCGCGACAACGGCATGGCCGACGACACCGTCCTACGCCGCGTGCTGGCCCACCTCGACATCGAGGAGTCACTGCTCGACCGCGTCGAAGAAGAAGCCCCGGCCGTCGAGCGCGAGCTGAGCACGCCGGCCGTCACGGCGCGCTCGTGCAAGCATTTGGCGCACCCGTGGCGCGACGTGGACCCGAGCTCGCAAGACGTCTGCGCCGCGTGCATCGCGGAAGGCACCACCTGGGTACACCTGCGCATGTGCGTCAAGTGCGGCAACGTCGCGTGCTGCGACTCCTCGCCGCGCAAGCACGCGACGCGCCACTTCCACGACGAGCGCCACCCCGTCATGCGCAGCTTCGAACCGGGTGAGACGTGGCGGTGGTGTTTCGTGGACAAACAGCTGGGCTGAGGACCCCGGCTCGCAACCCGGCCCGGATAGGGTCGGGGCCATGAGCACGCCCGAGCAGGAAGTCGAATACCGCCAGCACCGGTTCAGCCCCCAGCCGGGAGCGACCGAGATCTTCTTGGTGCGCCACGGAGAATCCGCGCCCGCGCGGATCAGCGCACCGTTCGACCTCGTCGACGGCCAGGCCGACCCCGACCTCGCGCCCGAAGGCCGCGACCACGCCCTCCGCATCGGCGAACGGCTCGTCGGCGAGCGCATCGAAGCGCTCTACGTCACCACGCTGCGGCGCACGGTGCAGACCGCCGCGCCGCTCGCCGAAAAGCTGGGCCTCACGCCCGAGGTCGTGCCCGAGCTGCGCGAAATCCACTTGGGCGACTGGGAGAACGGGCTCTTCCGCCAGTACACGACCGAAGGCCACCCGATCGTCGATCGGCTCTGGACCGAGCAGCGCTGGGCGGTGATCCCGGGCGCGGAGTCCGACGAGGCGTTCGGCCGGCGCATCCGCCGGGCGCTCATGCGGATCGCCGCGGCCAACCCCGACCGCCGCGTCGCGGTGTTCACCCACGGCGGCGTGATCGGCGAAGTCTTCGCGCAGGCGAGCCGCGCGGTCGACCGCTTCGCGTTCCTGGGCGCGGACAACGGGTCCATCTCCCACCTCGTGGTGCAGGGCGACCGCTGGCTCGTGCGGCGCTTCAACGACACCGCTCACCTGGCGGCGCCGCTCGGCTGACGCCACGGCACCCACGCGAAGATCCACCGGCGGCGCACCGGCTCGTCGCGGCGGATGAACCCCGCCGCGACGAGCTGCACCGTCGTCAGCACGGCCACGGACTCCGCGGCCAGCAGCCCGATCAGCACGAGCGCCTGCGCGATACCCGCCTGGATCGGGCCCGCACCGCCGAGCAGCAGACCGACGTACGCACCCGGCAGCGTCACCAGCCCGACCGTGCGCGTCTGGTCGAGCGCCGGGATCAGCGCCTGCCCGGCCGAGGGACGGCAGATCTCCAGCGCGGCCAGCCGGGGCAGGAAACCCAGTGCCAGCGCGGCTTCGTACTCGCCGTGGCGCAGGGCGAGCTCGTCGAGCGCGCGGCGCGCCGACTGCGACGTGGCGGTCATCGTCCCGCCGATCACGATGCCGGCGATCGGGACGACCGTGATCGGTTCCGGCGGCACCACTCCCGAAGCGAGTACCAGGGCCAGCACGGGCGCGACGCCCGAGGCCAGTGCCAGCGCCACCCAGCCAATCCGGCGTGGCACGCCGATGCGAGAAGCCGACGTGACCGCCGCGATCGCGAACATCAGCAGCACGAACAGGACGGTGAGCCAGCCCGACCGCAGGATCAGCGTGATCACCAGGGACACGAGCGCGAGCTGCGCGACCGCGCGGACCGCCGCCAGCAGCACTGCCCGGCCCTGACCCAGCCCGCCGAAGCGCACCACCCCGGCCCCCGCCAGCGTCAGCACCGCCAGGACGATCACCAGGGCGGGCCCGAACCCGATCGCACCGTTCACGACTGTGATCCTGCCCCAGGAACGGCTTGTCCGAGGCTCACGCCGTGGTTCACGCGGTGCAGCTGAGCTGCGCGCCCTCCTCCGACACCGACTTCTCGGCGACGACGGTGCCGTCCACGGTGATGCGGCAGGTCAACCCGCCCGGCCCGGCGCTCTGCGCGGCAAGGCTCGCGAACTCGGCTTCACCGGCCGGCGCGGTGCGCGTGACGGCGACCGACCACGGCGTGGTGACCGCGGTCTGCTGCTCGAGGCCCGCGTCGGCCGCGACGTAGGTGAGGTTGCGGGCGCCGCCTTCGCCCTCGAGCGAGTAGACGATGGTGCGGGTGACGTTCTGGACGGCCACGGGCTCGGCCTGCGCGACCTCGGTCGGGGACACCTGGCCGGGTTCGCCGGCCGTCGGCGCCGCTTTGGGCGTGACGTACGAGGCCACAGCGATCGCGACGGCGATGACGCCGACCACGCTGCCGAGCGGCTTGAGCCGGCCCGGACCACCCGCACCCGGCGGCGATGCCGGAGGGGTCGCGGCAGGAACACTCATGGAGAGGTCTTCTCTCGTTCCAGCGCACTTCTGACGAGTACGACGTCTGGTTCTCGTCCGAACGTCACTCGGCGTTAGCCAACCGCGCGAAGTTGGTGAAACTTCACCCTTTCGGGTGCCCCCGTGGGCCAGTCACCGGTGTGGTCACCACGGACGATGCCGATAACACCGTCGTGATATCCGGTCACGGAGAGTCATTCCACGACGGCCTGCTCTGCCAGCATCCGCAGCACACGCTGCCCGGCGGGCGGACACACTGCGGCGTCGGCGGAGCCCAGCCACGCCGCCTCGGCGATCTCGGCCGACGGCTCCGGCTCGCCCGTGTGTTCGGCCGTGTAGCAGATCATGCGCACGCGGCGGCCGTCGGCGAACCCGTCGGCCTGCTCGTCGAGCAGCGCGAAGAAGCGGAAGGTCAGCGGGTCGAGCTCGACGCCCAGTTCTTCGCGGATCTCGCGGCACAGCCCCGCGACGTCGCCCTCGCCCGGCTCGCGTTTGCCGCCCGGCAGGTAGAACTTCGCCTTGCCGCGCGTGCGCACCGACAGCAGCCGCCGGTCGCAGACGTGGACCCAGGCGAGCGCGTCGATCGGGGTCATGGGTCGCATTCTGTCGTACCCGGAGGGGATGATCAGGGGGTGTACTCGGAGACGCTCGCGCCCGAGCCGGTGCGCGCCGTGGTCCGCTGCCTATGGCGGTCGGTCCCGGCGGGCCCGAAGCGGATCGTGCCCGACGGCTGCGTCGACCTCGTCGCCGGCGACGGCGAGGTCTTCGTCGCGGGCCCGGACACCGAGGCATGGTCGTCGAGCACCTCGCCCGGCGCCACGCTGCACGGCCTGCGCTTCCACCCCGGCGCGGCACCCGCCGTGCTCGGCGTGGCGGCCGACGAGCTGCGCGACCGCCGGCTCCCGCTGGCCGAGGTGTGGGGCCGCCGCGGGGAGCTGCTGACCGACGCGGTACTCAGCGGTGCGCGTTGCCTCACCGACGTCGTGGCCGGCCGGGAGGCCGACCCCGACCCGGCCGTGGCCGCGCTGCTGTCGCACCTGCACACCGCGCCGGCCCGCGTGGGCACTCCGGCGACGGCCGTGGGTGAACGGCAGTTGCGGCGGCGCTTCACCGTCGCCGTCGGCTATGGACCCGCGACCTACCTGCGCGTGCTGCGGTTGCAACGCGCCATCGCCCTCGCGCCGCGTGCGCCCGGGCTGGCCGGCCTCGCGGCCGGCGCCGGGTACGCCGACCAGGCCCACCTGTCGCGGGAGTGCCGGGCGCTGACCGGCCTCACGCCGAGCGCCTACTTCACCGGAGCCTGAGCCGCGCGTTCCTGTTGCGCGGCAAGGAAGTGCACGATGTCGACCGTCGCGGGGTACAGGGCGCGGTAGCGGGCGTAGAACTCGTCGTAGACGTCGGCCCGCGCGGGATCGGGCCGCACGACGGTCGCGACCGGGTTCCACGCGTCGATGTCCGGCTCCAGCCCCACGGCGAACGCGGCCAGCAACGCGTCCCCGAAAGCCGCGCCGATCGTTTCGGTGGGCACGTGCTGCTCGGCGCGCGTCACGTCGCTCACGATGTGCGTCCACACGCGACCCTGCGTGCCGCCGCCGACCGCGACGAGGCGGCGGCCTTCGGCGGAACCCATCGTCTCCAGGTTGTGCCGCACGCCGTACGCGGTGCCTTCCAGTGCGGCGCGGTAGAGGTCGGCCCTGGTGTGCAACAGCGTCAGCCCGGCGAGCACCCCGCGCGCGGCCGGGTCCGGCACCGGGGTGCGTTCGCCGGCGAAGTACGGCAGCATCAGCAGTCCGCGGCTCCCGGCGGGCACGTCGCCCGCCTCGGCGACCAAGTCGGCGAACTCACCGCCGACGAGGTCGCGCAGCCAGTCGGTGATCGCGCCGGACGTGGCCATGCCGGCGGCCAGCGAGTACGTGCCTTCGAACGCACCGCGCGTGGCCCACAGGCCCGGCACCGGACGCGGCTCGGCGGCGGTCTGCACGAGGAACATCGTGGTGCCGTACATGAGCATCGTGTCGCCGGGCGCCCGCACGCCGGCGCTCGCCGCCTCGGCCCACGCGTCGACCGTGCCGCACGTGACGGGCAGGCCCGCGGGCAGCCCGGTCGCCGCGGCCGCCGACGCGGAAACCGTGCCGGCCACTTCCGTCGGCCACGCCAGCCGCGGCAGCCGCACGCCGGGCGCGACCAGCCGGGCCCAGTCCTCGGCCCACGCACCGGCGCGCAGGTCGTACATCGGGTCGCACTGGCTCGCCGAGTGGTGGTCGAGCACGTACTCGCCGGTGAGCCGCAGCACGAGGTACGAGCTTGCCATGAGGAACAGTTCGGCGCGTTCCGCGACCTCGGGCTCGTGCCGGAACAGCCAGCGCCACTTGGGTCCCACAGCCTGGCTGGACAGTGCACTGCCACCGCGCTCCACAATGGACCCTTCACCCAGCTCCGCCGTGAGCTCGGCGATCTCCGTGCCCGCGCGCGTGTCGACGCCGTAGAGGATCGCCGGGCGCAGGGGCCGGCCGTCGGCGTCGGCGGGCAGCAGCACCGGCCCGATGCCGCTCACGGCCAGCCCGGCGAGCGGCCGGTCGCCCGCCGCCGCGGCGAGCTCGCGCACGAGCGCGATGAAGTCGGCCCACCACACCGTTTCCGCGTCGTGCTCGAACCACCCGGGCCGTGGACGGGAGGTGGTGTGCGCGCGGCCGGCGCGCGCCAGTATCGTCCCGTCGGCACCGACGAGGACGCCCTTCGAGCTGGACGTGCCGATGTCGATGCCGAGCAGCAGGCCCGGATCCACCGCGACTCCCCGTATGCGGACGGTAAACGATTACCCGGGACGCTATTCTTCGGGGGACGAGGGTGTCAAGGACGGCCGGAGGAGGTCACGGTGGCCACGATCAGCGACGTCGCCGCGCGCGCCGGCGTCTCCACCGCCACGGTGTCCCGGGCCCTCAACGGCAAGTCCACAGTGGACCCGGAGCTCGCCGCGCGGGTGCTCGTGGCGGCCGAGGAACTGGGCTACCACCCCAACGGCCTGGCCCGGAACCTGCGCCGCCAGGAGACGGCCGTGCTGGCGCTGATCATCTCCGACGTCGAGAACCCGTTCTTCACGGCGATCGCGCGCGGCGTCGAGGACCTCGCACAGGTGTCGGGCTACTCCGTGGTGCTGTGCAACTCAGACGAGAACGAGGACAAGGAGCGCCGCTACATCGACGTCGCGCTCCAGGAACGCGTCGCCGGCGTCGTGCTCTCCCCCACGGGCCGCTCCACCAACGTCGACCGCCTGCGCCGCCAGGGCACGCCCGTGGTCGCGGTCGACCGGCCGCTCACCGGCCCGGACGGCGACCAGGTCCTCGTGGACACCCGCCGCGCCGCGCGCGACGCGACCCGCCACCTCGTGGCCGGCGGCTACCGCCGCATCGCGTGCCTGACGGGTCCCGCCGGCGTCCGTACGGCCGATGACCGCCTCGCCGGCTACCTCGACGCCGTCGGCGAGGAGAACGCGCTCTTCCGCCGCGCCGAGTACCGCGCCGAGGGCGCGCGGGTGGCCGCCACCGAGCTGCTCGAACTGCCCGAACCCCCGGACGCGCTGCTGGTGGCCAACAGCACCATGACGATCGGCGTCCTGGAAACCCTCGCGAGCCGCGGCGTGCGCCCCGGCCGCGACGTCGGCATCGTCTCCTTCGACGACGCCCCCTGGACGACCCTGATCGACCCGCCGCTGACGGTTGTCGCGCAGCCCGCCTACGAAGTCGGCCGGGTCGCCGCGCAGCTCCTGCTCGCCCGCATCACCGACAGCACCCGCCGCCCCACCACGACGACACTGGAAGCGCGGCTCATCGAACGGCAGAGCTCCCGCCGCTGAGGCGCACGGAATTCACGTCGCGCAATTCGCGCCCACCACCCGGAATTGCGTCCACGCCGACGTGAAACTGCGCGGAAAACCCTGAAAAGACGACGTGCCTGGTGGACCGGCCAGTACCGGTCCACCAGGCACGTCCCACCCCCTGTCCCCCCAGCACCGGCGGCCGAAACCACCGGAGCCCGCAACAGCACGAGGCGGGAAATCGATTACCAACCGAACGTAAAGGGGCCACGGCGGAGTGTCAAGGGCACGAAAGCCTGGACAGCACGACCACCGGCCGGGCAGACTGACGCGAAATCGCCTACACCTCGTGTTGGGTTCTGCGCGCCGCGTGTCGATCTCTGGTGAATTCACCCACAAATCCGGTGCTGAACCGCACGAACCCGCACACGCGAGCTACTCTGAGCGCATGTCAGTCGCGCTCGAGAACGTCCTCGCCAAGGCGGGGCTCAAGGCCGACGCCACCGAGTTCCTCACGCTCGTCGAGGACGCGGCGCGCAGGCTGTCGCCGCCGAATCCGGACCCGTCGCACTACTTCTCGCCCGACCAGCAGGCCGCGCTGGCGGACGTGGGGCTCGACCTCACGCCCCACGGCGACGACGAGCCCGATTTCCGCGCGCGCACCGTGGCCGCCCACGCCGTGCTCGCCGACTCGGCGCTCACCGTCACCCAGGCCGCGAAGGCGCTGAAGATCGACGACAGCCGCATCCGCCACCGCCTCAAGGAAGGCCGGCTCACGGGCTGGAAGGACCAGGGCTGGCGGCTGCCGTCGTGGCAGTTCAACGGCTCCGGCGTGCTGCCCGGCCTCGAGGCGGTGCTGCGCGCGATCCCCGAGGACCAGCCCGCGCTCGTCGTCGCCGCGTTCATGAACACCCCGCAGGACGACCTGGTGATCAGCGACCGGCCCGCGACCCCGCGCCAGTGGCTCCTCTCGGGTGGTGATCCCGAGCAGGTCGCGCGCCTCGTCGCCACGCTCGGCTCGCCGTTCTAGGCTGACCCGACGCCCAAGATCACCGACACAGGACGGACGACCCCCGACGCATGGCCCGGCTCCCTCTGCCGCCCGCGCGATCCGTGCTGGTCAAGGAGCTGGACCGCGCCCACGACGTGGTGGCGGTGCAGCCCGAGACCAGGCTGGTCCGCATCTTCACCGCGCACGGCAACCACCCGCAGCAGTGGAACTCGTTCCGCTACACCGGCCCGCTCCCGCACGGCCGGTTCGACCAGCAGCCACCCGGCCGCGGCGGCCAGCCCGTGACCGACCCCGGCAACGGCGTGCTGTACTTCGGCCTGACCGTGCGCACGAGCGTCGCCGAGGTGTTCCAGACAAGCTCGACGGTCGACCGCAAGACGCGCGGGCCGCGGCTCGTGGTCGTGCGCCCGATGCGCCCGTTGCGACTGCTCGACCTCACCGGGCTGTGGCCCACGCGCGTGGGCGCGTCGCAGGAGATCTCCAGCGGGCCGAAGAAGATCACCCAGGCCTGGGCGCGCGCGATCCGCAGCGCGCTGCCCGACCTCGACGGTCTCTGGTACCGCTCGTCGATGGACTCCGGCGACCCGGCCGTGTGCCTGTGGGACCCGCCGGCGGGCGCCGCGCTGCCGATCGCCCCGGATGTCCTGCTGCCGCTGGACCACCCGGGGCTCGACGTCCCGCTCGGCCGGGTCTGCGAAGAGCTGAACTACACGCTCCTCAACTGAGCACTCAGCCCAGGTGGCGCGACCACCACTCCAGTACCGCGTCGAAGCGCTGCACGCGGTGGCGCGGGCGCCCCGCGCGCGACAGCTCGTGGCCTTCGCCCGGGAACAGCAGGAACTCCGCGTCGGCACCTGCGCGGCGCAGCGCCACGAACATGCGCTGCGCCTGCTCCAGCGGGCAACGCCAGTCCTGCTCGGAGTGCACGACCGCGAACGGGATGGTGATGTCGGCCGCGTAGGTCAGCGGGCTGCGGTCGCGCAGCACCTCCGGGTCGGTGCCGATGTAGGAGTCGACGAAGAAGTAGCCGATGTCGGAGCTGCCGACCATCGAGTCCCACGCGTTCACCGCGCGCTCGCTCCACGCCGCCTTGAACCGCTCCGGGTGGTGCGAGGCGACCCAGCTGGTCATGAACCCGCCGTACGAACCGCCCATGATGCCGACGCGTGAGGAGTCGAGGTCGGGCCGCTCCAGCGCCTTGTCCAGCAGCGCGAGCACGTCGTCGACGTCGACCGTGCCGAACCCGAAGGTGATCGCGCGGCCGTGGCCCTGCCCGTAGCCCGCCGAACCGCGCGGGTTGCCGAGCACCACGGCGTAGCCGGCCGCGGCATAGACCTGGGCCTCGTCGAACACGGCCCAGTCCTGCTGCGCGAACGGCCCGCCGTGCACGACCCGCAGCACCGGGTGCGGGCCCTCGCCCTCGGGCAGCACGAGCCAGCCGTGCACGGGGTGGCCGTCGGGCGAGGTCGTGGTGAGCTCCTCGACGGGGCGCAACCCCTTGTCCCGCAACGGCTTTGAGTAGTCGGTGAGTACGCGCGGGCCGCCGGCGTCGAGCACGACCACATCGCCCGAGGTCTCCGGTGTGGCGACCACGGCGACGATCGTGTCTCCGTCGGCCGCGAACCCGCGGACCACCACGTGGCCGTCGTGCAGCACGCGCAGGTCGGCCAGCACGGCCGCCTCGGCGGAAGCCGGGACCGCGCGCAGCTCCACGGCGCCGCGGTTGCGCACGGCCACGAGCACCTCGCCGTTCACGGGAATGGCGGGCCCGGAGCCGCTCTCCACGTCGACGGTCTCGATGTCGGTCAGCCGCCGCGCCTTCGCGGGACCGCCGGTGCCGATCGTGGCGGCGTACAGGCCGGTGTTGCAGGCCTCGCGGTGGCCGTCCTCGTAGGACAGACCGTAGAAGTACAGCGTGCCGTCGGACGCGAACACGGGCTGGTCCGCGGAACCGTGGCACGACACGACGATCTCGGGCTCGCCGCCGGCGGCCGGGAACGCCACCAGGTCGCTGTAGTGCGTCTCCACGCGGTCCCAGTCCTGCGGCACCACCACGACCACGCGCTCGCCGTCGGGCGTCCACGCGGGGCCGTCGACGTCGTAGGTGACCGGCGAGATCGGCTCGAGCTCGGGCGGCGCGGTCGAGTCCAGAGCGGCGACGGCGTCGAACACGAACAGCCGCTTCGCGCGGTCGCGCAGGAACCCGATGTCGTCGATGCGGTAGTCGAACCGCGTGATCCGGCGCGGCGCCTCGGCGGGCGGCTCCGACTTCTCGCCGTCGGCGTCCTCGGTGCCGTAGCGGCCCGCCTCCGGCACGCGCGCGGTGAACGCGAGCCGCCGCGAGTCCGGCGCCCACACCGGCGCGTCGGCGCCCAGGTGCAGCGACGTCAGCCGCTTGGCCTCGCCGCCCGCGGCCGGCATCACGTGCACCTGCGCGCTGCCGTCCGCGCCTTCGCCGTCGCCGGCCCGCAGGAACGCGACCCAGCGCCCGTCGGGCGAGATCGCCGGGGCCGCGTCGTGCGGGCCTTGGGTCCAAGCGGTATCCCCTCCCCCGAGTCCCACCCGCCGCAGCGCGCTGTGGTTGGCGTTGGACTCGAGGTCGGGGTGCTTGACCGCGGTCAGAAGCAGGTCACCCCGGAGTACGGGGCGGCCGGGGACGACGAGGGCTTCGATGTCGGCTGGTCGCATGCCGACGACCGTACCGGATCATTAGCAAAGCGAAAGACTTATTCCGTCGGTACGCGCGCCCGTTCGTCCTTCTTCGCCTTGGCGAGGCTCGCCACGGTGGTGATCGCCAGCACGACCACGATCACGCCGAGGGACATCCAGTTGTTGATGTCCAGCCAGTCGGGCGCCACGTGGTACTCGTGCAGCGCGTGCACCACGAGCTTCGCGCCGATGAAAGCGAGGATCACTGCGAGGCCGTAGGACAGGTACACCAGCTTCTCGACGAGCCCGCCGAGCAGGAAGTACAGCTGACGCAGGCCCATCAGCGCGAACGCGTTGGCGGTGAACACCAGGAACGCCTCCTGGGTGATCCCGAAGATGGCCGGGATCGAGTCCACCGCGAACAGCAGGTCGGCCGAGCCGATGGCGACGATCACCACGAGCATCGGCGTGATCATCCGCTTGCCGTCGACCTTGACCGTGTACTTGTGGCCGTGGAAGTCGTCGGTGACCGGGAAGATCTTGCGGACCCAGCGGGTCACGGCGTTCTCGTGGTACTCCTCTTCCTCGTCCTTCTTGCGCAGCATGCTGATCGCGGTCCAGATCAGCACCGCGCCGAAGAGGAAGAACACCCACACGAACTGCGCGATCAGCGCCGCGCCCACCGCGATGAACACACTGCGCATCGCGAGCGCGAGCAGGATGCCCACGAGCAGCACGCGGTGCTGGTGGATGGCCGGCACCTTGAACGACGCCATGATGATCATGAAGATGAACAGGTTGTCGACGCTCAGCGAGTACTCGGTGATGTACCCGGTGAAGAATTCGACGCCCGGGTCGTGCCCGGCGAAGACCCAGACCCCGATGCCGAACACGACGGCACAGGCGATGTAGAAGATCACCCAGCGCGCGGCCTCGGCCGGTTTGATCGCGTGGGGCTTGTGGTCGACGATCACCAGATCGAGTGCGATCAGGGCCAGCAGGCCACCGACCGTCGCGATCCACAACCACAAGGGAACAGTCATCACAACACATACCTCCGGATAGCGCGTAGCAGCAACTAACCGGAGGTCTCTTCCGCCGGTTCCTTTCTACCGGCCGACGGTGCCGGGGGCCACGCCACTGTGTATGACGAGGCGACCGTGCTGACGACACCGCCGCGAAGGAATACTCCCCTCACAGCCCGTCCAGTTTGCCGGTTACGGCGCGCGAACGCCAGCGGAGGTTGCCCTCGTCACCGAACCGGCGGTGTTACCTCCGTCACCGAACCGAAGATCACCTGTGCTCGCGTGAAAAAGATGTCTGATCCGTGTGAGCCCCGCGCGCGGCTCTCAGCGAAGCTCAAATAACGTCAGCACGTGCCCCGAATCCCGTTGCCGCGCACGCGCGGTGCCCGGCTGACCGCGCTGGCCGCGGTCGTGGTGGTCGTCCCCGCCGTCGTGGCCGTCTGGACCACGAGCGGCTCGCAGCCCTCGCCCGTCCGGACCCAGGACGCCTTCCTGCAGATGCCGGCCGCGCCCGGCTCGGCCGAGCAGGTCCGCATCGACACCACCACCTACTACCCCGAGAAGACGCCCGCCCCCGCCGTGCTCCTGGCCCACGGTTTCGGCGGCGACAAGTCCAGCGTGGACCCCCAGGCCCGCGAGCTGGCCGAGCGCGGGTTCGTCGTGCTGACCTGGTCGGCGCGCGGTTTCGGCCGCAGCACCGGCAAGATCGGCCTCAACGACCCCGACGCGGAGGTCGCCGACGCGAGCCGGCTCATCGACCACCTCGTCGCGACCCACGACGTCGCCACCCGCGCGGGCGGCGCGCCGGAGATCGCCGTCACCGGCGCGTCCTACGGCGGCGCGCTGTCGCTGTTGCTCGCCGGCACCGACAAGCGCGTGGCCGCCGTCGCCCCGGTGATCACCTACAACGACCTGGCCCAGGGCCTGATCCCCAACGCCGGCGCCACCGCGCCGCCCGCGGCGAAGACCCCGGCGGCGGGCGAGTTCGCGCCCGACGGCGTGTTCAAGAAGAGCTGGGCGGGCATCTTCTTCTCCTCCGGTTCGGGCGCGCCGAGTGCGGGTGCGTCCTCCTCGGCCGAGGCTCCCGAGGCCGGGCAGGAGACCGACGACAACGGCGGCTCGGTCGGCGGCACCGGAGGCACCGGCGGCGGCACCGATCCGCAGGCGGCCACCGCCCCGGTCGCCGGACAGGCCCAGCCGCGTCAGGCGCCGGCCGCGGACCCGTGCGGCCGGTTCACCGCCCAGGTCTGCCAGGCGTACACGGAGCTGGCGACCACCGGGAAGGTGAGCGCGCAGACCGTCGCGCTGCTGCACCGCGTCTCGCCCGTGTCCGTGACGGACAAGATCACCGTGCCGACGCTGCTCGTGCAGGGTGAGAGCGACACGCTGTTCGGTCTGGACCAGTCCGACGCCACCGCGCGGCAGATCGCCGCGGCGGGCGGCAAGGTCCGCACCATCTGGTACACCGGCGGCCACGACGGCGGCGTCCCCGGCCCGCAGCTGCGGGCGAAGATCGGCGACTTCCTGTGGTCGGCGCTGACGGGCGACGGCGACCCGGGCACCGGCTTCAGCTACGACGTGCAGGGCACGCTGCGGGCCAACGGCGCGCCGTCCGTGCGGACGGTCAGCGCCGACGCGTACCCGGGCCTCGCCGGCACGGGCACCGAACGCCGCCAGGTCGCGCTCGCCGGTCCGCCGCAGCCCGCCGTGCGGCCCGCGGGCGCCAACCCCGCTGCCGTGAGCGGCATCCCCGGTCTCAACGGGCTGGCGGCGGGTTCGTCGCGGCTCGCACCGTTGTTCAGCACCGACCCGCCGGGTCAGGCCGCGCAGTTCCGCAGCGCGCCGTTCGACAGCCAGGTCCTGATCGCGGGTTCCAGCACCGTGCGGCTGCGGGTCGCGACCGACCCGGCACACCCGCTGCCGGAGGCGGTGCTGTTCGCCAAGCTCTACGACGTCGGCCCCGACGGCACCCGCGTGCTGCCGGCCAACGCCGTCGCGCCGTTCCGCGTGGCGAATCTGCCCGCGAACGGCACCCCGGTGGACGTGACGGTGACGCTGCCGGGCATCGTGCGCCCGATCGAGGCCGCGCACTCGCTGCGTCTCGTGGTCGGCACCACGGACCAGTCGTTCTCGACGCCGACCGCGCCGGGCGTGTTCCGCATCGCGCTGGCGTCGGGTTCGTCGCTCGCCGTGCCGGTCGTGCCCGGGACGTCGGTGGGCACGCCGGCGCCGAAGGGCCAGCTGATCGGCATCGGCGTGACTCTGCTCGTGGGCATCGTCGCGATGGTGTTCGCCGCGATCCGCCGCCGGCGCGCGCACGACGTCGACCCCGACCTGGCCGGCACGCCGCTCGTGATCACGGGGCTGCGCAAGCAGTACGCGGGCGGGTTCGTGGCCGTGAAGGACCTGTCCTTCCGCGTGGAACCGGGCCAGGTGCTCGGTCTGCTCGGCCCGAACGGCGCCGGCAAGACGACGACGCTGCGCATGCTGATGGGCCTGATCACGCCGACCGCGGGCGAGATCCGCGTCTTCGGCCACAAGATCTCGCCCGGCGCGCCCGTGCTGTCGCGCATCGGATCCTTCGTGGAGGGATCCGGGTTCCTGCCGCACCTGTCGGGCAAGGCGAACCTCGAGCTGTACTGGGCGGCGACTGGCCGGCCCGCCGAGAAGGCCCACTTCTCGGAAGCGCTCGAGATCGCAGGCCTGGGCGACGCGGTGAACCGCCGCGTGAAGAACTACAGCCAGGGCATGCGCCAGCGCCTCGCCATCGCGCAGGCGATGCTCGGCCTGCCGGAACTCATGGTGCTCGACGAACCCACCAACGGGCTCGACCCGCCCCAGATCCACCAGATGCGCGAGGTCCTGCAGCGCTACGCCGCCACCGGGCGCACGGTCGTCGTCTCGAGCCATCTGCTGGCCGAGGTCGAGCAGACGTGTTCGCACGTGGTCGTGATGCACCGCGGGACGCTCGTGGCCTCGGGCGAGGTCGGCGAGCTGGCGGCCGCGAGCGGCGAGGCGACGTTCCGCGTCGGCGACCCGGCGGCGGCCGCGGCGGCGCTCAAGGGCATCGGCGGCGTCACCGACATCGACGTCGAGGGTGACCTCGTGCACGTGAACCTCGACGGGATGCCGCGCGCCGAGGCCGTGGCGGCACTCGTGCGCGCGGGTGTCGCGGTGGAGCAGGCCGGGCCTCGGCGCCGGCTGGAAGACGCGTTCCTGCAGCTGGTCGGAGACAACTCATGAGCAACACCAACGGTTCGGGCGGGGTCCACACCGACCCCGCCGCCCTGCGGGAGCTGAGCGAGCTGGCGACGGCCGAGCAGACGGAGGTCGGCCCGGACGGTGCCGTCGCCGGCTACCGCGCCGAGCGCACGCTGCGCCTGCGCGTGGAGCTGAAGCGGCAGTTCAAGCGGCGGCGCACCCAGCTGGTGCTGGGGTTCGTGGCGATCCTGCCGTTCATCCTCGTGATCGCGTTCGAGGTCGGGCAGTCGAACCCGAACCGCCGCTCGGGCGGGTTCGTGGACCTCGCGACGGCGAGCGCCCCGAACTTCGTGGTGCTCGCGCTGTTCGTGTCCGGCACGTTCCTGCTGCCGATGATCGTGGCGCTGTTCTTCGGCGACACGATCGCGAGCGAGTCGTCGTGGTCGAGCCTGAAGTACCTGCTGGCGATCCCGGTGCCGCGGCACCGCCTGCTGCGGCAGAAGGCGATCGTGTCGGGCCTGCTGTCCGCCGCGGCGCTGGTGCTGCTGCCGCTGGTGTCGCTGCTGGTGGGCGTGATCTGGTACGGCGCGGGTGACGCGATCAGCCCTACGGGCGACGCGGTCACCTTCGGCGACAGCATGATCGCGCTCGTGCTGTCCACTGTGTACATCATCGTGCAGCTGGCGTGGGTGGCCGGGCTGGCGCTGCTGCTGAGCGTCTCCACCGACGCCCCGCTGGGCGCGGTGGGCGGCACGGTGCTGGTGGCGATCCTGTCGCAGATCCTCGACCAGATCACCGCGCTCGAGGGGCTGCGCAACTACCTGCCCACGCACTTCTCGTTCGCCTGGATCGACCTGATCTCGACCGACATCGACTGGTCGGACATGGCGAGCGGCGTGCTGTCGTCGCTCATCTACACCACGATCTTCCTGCTGCTGGCCGGTCGCCGGTTCGCGACGAGGGATATCACGAGCTGACGGCCGGCGTCCGGCCGCCCCGCGCGGGCGGCCGGACGCCGGTAACGTCTCCTCGCGTGACCATCCACCTCGCAGTCGAAGACGGCGTCGCCGTGCTCACGCTCGAGCACGGCCGCGGCAACACCCTCGACACCGCCACCTGCCGGGAGCTCGTGCTCCAACTCGAGGAGGCGGCCGACGGCGCGAAGGCCGCGGTGCTGACCGGATCGGGCGACATCTTCTCCGCGGGCGTCGACTTGCTCAGCATCGACGCCGGCGGCGCGAGCTACGTCGGCGAGTTCCTGCCCGAGCTCTCCGACGCGCTGCTGGCGGTCTTCGGCTTCCCGCACCCGCTCGTGGCCGCGGTCAACGGCCACGCGATCGCGGGCGGGATGGTGCTGGCCGCGGGGTGCGACCACCGCGTGGCCGCCGCCGGCCCCGGGCGCATCGGCGTGACCGAACTGCTCGTGGGCGTGCCTTTCCCGCTGGCCGCGACGGAGATCCTGCGCTGCGCGTACGGCACGAACCCGCTCGCCGCGCTCATGTACAGCGGCGCCACGCTGACCATCGACGACGCCCTCGCCCGCGGCCTGGTCGACGAGGTGGCGGCCCCGGAAGAGGTGCTCGGCCGCGCGCGTGAGCTCGCCGCCCGCCTCGGCGAACTGCCGGCCGAGGCGTTCGCTCACACCAAGGCGCAGCTGCGCCAGCCCTACCACGAGCGGATCGCCGAGAACCGCGCCGCCGACGACGTGCACGTGGACCGGATGTGGCGGTCGGAGCGGTCGCTGGCGAACGTCAAGTCCTATGTGGACCGTGTGCTGAAGCGCTAGTTCCGACCCTACGGAAGTCGGCGCCCGACCGGATGGCGCGCCTTGCCGGGCGCGGCCGGGTCTGTGAGGATCCGGAAGTTGATCTCGGGGCCGTCGAGGGGGAACCACGTGCGCAGGCTGCTCACCGTCTTGTCCACCGCTGTGCTGGCTGCCGTGGGGCTCACGCCGGTCGCGAGCGCGGCCGGCGACGACGACATCACGGCCGCGCTGGCCACGATTCCGGGCCTCACGGTCGTGAAGGAGGACCCAGCGCCGACGGGCTACCGGTTCTTCGAGCTGACGTTCACACAGCCGGCCGACCACCGCCACCCGGACGGGCCGAAGTTCGACCAGCGGTACACGCTCCTGCACCGCGACTTCTCCGCGCCGACGGTCGCGTTCACCAGCGGGTACAACGTGTCCCTGGCCCCGAACCGCTCGGAGCCGACGCGGATCGTCGACGGCAACCAGCTTTCGATGGAGTACCGCTATTTCACGCCTTCCCGGCCGCAGCCGGCGAATTGGTCGCGCGACCTCACGATCTGGCAGGCCGCGGCCGACGAGCACGCCGCCGCGCAGGCGTTCAAGAAGATCTACCCGGGCAAGTGGCTCGCGACGGGCGGGAGCAAGGGCGGGATGACCGCCACGTACTTCCGGCGGTTCTTCCCGGACGACGTGAACGGCACGATCCCCTACGTCGCGCCCAACGACGTGATCGACCCGATCGACAAGTACAACCGCTTCCTCGCGAATGTCGGCGACCCCGCGTGCCGCGCTTCGCTCAAGGCGATCCAGCGAGACGCGCTGAAGCGGCGCGACCAGCTCGGCGAGCTGGCGAAGGCCGACGCCGCGCACAAGGCGTACACGTTCACCACGGTGGGCTCGATCGACGAGTCGCTGGAGATCTCGGTGATCGACTCGTATTTCGCGTTCTGGCAGTACCAGCCGGCCTCGGCCTGCGCATCGATCCCGAAGCCGGGCGCACCGGGGGCCGACGTGTGGGCGTGGTTCGAGCAGGTGGAGAGCCTCAACACGTATTCCGACCAGGAGCTCGAGCCGTTCGTGCCGTACTACTACCAAGCCGCGGTGCAGCTCGGCTCGCCCGAGGCGTACGACAGCTACCTGCGCGACCTGCTGCGCTACCCGGGCACCGACGTGCCGTCGACGTTCGTGCCCGCGTCGGTGAAGCTGCCGCGCTTCGATTACCTGGCGATGCCGGACGTCGACTTCTGGGTGAAGGCGCACGGCCGGCAGCTGCTGTTCGTGTACGGCTCGAACGACCCGTGGGGCGCCGAACCGTTCGAGCTCGGGTACGGCTCGCGCGATTCCTACCGCTACTTCGTGCCGGGCGGCAACCACGGCTCGACGATCGCGCAGCTGCCGGCCGCGCAGGCCGCGGAGGCGACCGCGACGATCCGCCGCTGGGCCGGTCTGCCGGCTGCTTCTTCGCGGTCACTGGCTTCGGTTGCGGCTCCGGCCGGGTTCCCGGACTTCGACGCGAACCAGGTCATGGCGGACCGCCCGCGCTTGTGAGGCGGGTGCGGTGAGTCCTTTGTGGATCTTGGCCGAATGGCTGTCCGGGTGACGGCGGGCGCGAGGGCGTAGTCTCGGGCGCGCCCTGTCGGCCCGGTCTGAGGAGGCAGCCATGCCCCGGCCCGTCCACTTCGAAATCCACGCCGGCGACCCGCAGCGCGCGGTCGCCTTCTACACCGCCGTGTTCGGCTGGAAGATCGAACAGTGGGGCGAGGTCCCGTACTGGGTCGTCTCCACCGGCGACGGCGAAGGCATCGACGGCGGCCTCCTCCCCCGCCGCGGCCCCGCCCCCGCCGAGGACGCCCCGGTTTCCGGCTTCATCAACACGATCGAGGTCACCGACGTCGACGCCACCATCGACGCCGTGGCCAAAGCCGGCGGCACCATGGCGCTGGCGAAGGACCCCGTCCCGGGCGTCGGCTGGCTCGCGTACTGCAAGGACACCGAGGGCAACATCTTCGGCGTGCTCCAGCCGGACGAGAACGCACCCGCTCCGTCCCGCCCCTGACCGGTGCCGTCGCCGCTTCACCGGCCCTGATCGCGCCGGCGTGACTGCTCCGTGGTGGCTGCTCCGTCGCGCGTGCGCAGTGGTGACTACGCGGTGGTGACTACTCTGTCGCGTGTGCGCCGGTAACCGCTCCGCCCCAGCCAGGTCAGGGCCGTCGCGCTGGGGGCAGCTTCGCTCGCACGGCCGCGTAGGACGCGTCGATCAACTCCCGCAGCTCGTCACCCGGCACCGCGGCGGCCGGGCTCGCGCCCAGATCCATGCGGTTCCACCCGTAGCGCCCGAGGTAGTCCAGCACACCCACCGACTCCGGATACCGCTCCCGCAGCTCGGCCGCCTCCTCACGGCTCGCGCCGCACTTGAGCCCCACCGACCCGGGCCGCTCCAGCCCGATGAACGCGAACGCCTTGCCCGCGACCTTCACCACGAGCACGTGCTCCCCGAACGGGTAAGTCTCCACGGCCCCGGGCTTGCCCAGGCAGTGCTCGATCACCTCGTCGAGCCGCACCGCCGCTCACCTCCACTCGCCTGCCGCACGCCGACGCTGCCACCGCTGCCGCCGCTTCACGGCAAGATCGCGGCGGCTGCCCACTGCCCCAGCGCCGCGCCACCAGGGTCGCCCGCGCCGCCACCGGCAACGCCGACGCGCGCCGGCGGTTTTGCCGTCGAAGCTTGCGCCGGCCGCAGGCCAGGCAGTGCGCGACCGGGCCGCCGGTCAGCTCCGCTCGCCGCATCCGCCGGCGACCAAACCGCAGCGGCGCAGCGGCCAACCCTCGCCTCATGCCGTCGTCGTCACCCACCGGCCAAGCCCTCACGGCCGCACCGCCGCTCACTCCACTCGCCTGTCGTTCCTCGGCTGCGCTCGGGCGCCAAACCGCCGGAGCTCCCGAGCGCACCTGAACCGGCTCGACCACAACCGACGGGTTCCGTCCCGCCGACCGGAGGTCTGGCGGCCCCCAGCCCGCCGCACCCAGAGGGCAGCGGGCCGTGGGAGGGCATCAGCGAATGCCGGCCGCGTCCATGCCGCGCAGTTCCTTCTTCAGGTCCGACACCTCGTCGCGCAGGCGGGCGGCGAGCTCGAACTGCAGGTCGCGGGCGGCTTGCATCATCTGGTCGGTCATCTGCTGGATGAGGTCGGCCAGCTCGGCGCGCGGCATGCCCGCCACGTCCTTGTCCACGAGCATGCCGGAGCTGCGCACGCGGTCGCCCTGTTCGGGTTTCTTGCCGCGCGAGGTGTTGCGGCCCGAGCCGCCGACGGCGACCGCCTGGTCGGAGTCGTCGGCTTCGCTGTAGACGCGGTCGAGGATGTCGGCGATCTTCTTGCGCAGCGGCTGCGGGTCGACGCCGCGTTCCTCGTTGTAGGCAACCTGCTTCGCGCGGCGGCGGTCCGTCTCGTCGATGGCGTGCTGCATCGAGTCGGTGATCTTGTCCGCGTACATGTGGACCTCACCGGACACGTTTCGCGCCGCGCGGCCGATCGTCTGGATCAGCGACGTGCCGCTGCGCAGGAAGCCTTCCTTGTCCGCGTCGAGGATCGCCACCAACGACACCTCCGGCAGGTCGAGGCCCTCGCGCAGCAGGTTGATGCCGACCAGCACGTCGAAATCGCCCGAGCGCAGCTGGCGCAGCAGCTCGACGCGGCGCAGCGTGTCGACCTCCGAGTGCAGGTAGCGCACGCGGATGCCGAGCTCCAGCAGGTAGTCGGTGAGGTCCTCGGCCATCTTCTTGGTGAGCGTGGTGACCAGCACCCGCTCGTCCTTCTCGGCGCGCTCGCGGATCTCGTGCACCAGGTCGTCGATCTGACCCTCGGTGGGCTTCACGACCACCTTCGGGTCGACCAGGCCGGTCGGCCGGATGACCTGCTCGACGAACTCGCCGCCCGTCTGACCCATCTCGTACGGACCCGGCGTGGCCGACAGGTACACCGTCTGCCCGATGCGGTCGGAGAACTCCTCCCACGTCAGCGGCCGGTTGTCGACCGCGCTCGGCAGCCGGAACCCGTAGTCGACGAGGTTGCGCTTGCGCGACATGTCGCCCTCGAACATGCCGCCGATCTGCGGCACGGTCTGGTGCGACTCGTCGATCACGAGCAGGAAGTCGTCCGGGAAGTAGTCGATCAGCGTGGCGGGCGCGGACCCGGCCTCGCGGCCGTCGATGTGGCGCGAGTAGTTCTCGATGCCGGAGCAGAACCCGACCTGGCGCATCATCTCGATGTCGTACGCCGTGCGCATGCGCAGCCGCTGCGCCTCCAGCAGCTTGCCCTGCTTCTCCAGCTCCGCCAGGCGCTGCTCGAGCTCCGCCTCGATGCCCTTGATCGCCTTCTCCATGCGCTCCGGCCCCGCGACGTAGTGCGTGGCCGGGAAGATCCGCACCTCGTCGACCTCACGCACGATGTCGCCGGTCAGCGGGTGCAGGTAGTACAGCTTTTCGATCTCGTCACCGAAGAACTCGACGCGGATCGCCAGCTCCTCGTACGCCGGGATGATCTCCACCGTGTCGCCGCGCGCGCGGAACGTGCCGCGGGCGAACGCGATGTCGTTGCGCGTGTACTGGACGTCGACCAGCGCGCGCAGGAACACGTCACGGTCGAGCCGCTCGCCGACCTTCAGCATCGAAGACCGGTCGAGGTAGGACTGCGGGGTGCCGAGGCCGTAGATGCAGGACACACTGGCCACCACGATCACGTCGCGGCGCGAGAGCAGGTTCATCGTGGCCGAGTGGCGCAGCCGCTCGACGTCGTCGTTGATCGACGAGTCCTTCTCGATGTAGGTGTCCGTCTGCGCGATGTACGCCTCGGGCTGGTAGTAGTCGTAGTAGCTGACGAAGTACTCGACCGCGTTGTTCGGGAAGAGTTCCCGCAGCTCGTTGGCCAGCTGCGCGGCCAGGGTCTTGTTCGGCGCCATGACCAGCGTGGGCCGCTGCACGCGCTCGATCAGCCACGCGGTGGTGGCCGACTTGCCCGTGCCCGTGGCGCCCAGCAGCACGACGTCCTTCTCGCCCGCCTTGACCCGGCGTTCGAGCTCGTCGATGGCCGCCGGCTGGTCGCCGGCGGGCTTGTACTCGCTGATCACTTCGAACCGGCCGCCGGAACGGGGGACGTCGGAAACCGGCCGGAAGTCGGACTGCGCGAGGACGGGGTGTTCGGTTGCGAAAGCCACGTCCACCAGAGTAGGCCGACCCTCCGACAGTTTTCAGCCGAGGCGCCGCCACAGGCCTGCTGACCTGCGTCGGGACCCTGTTCAGCAGCCGTCACCGCAGGCGCAGAGCAGTGCACACGGGTCGCAATCGCAGTGGTTCTGCCGCACCTTCCCGCTCCACGGGCCCGGGAACGGGTCGCGGCAGCAGAACTGGCAGCTGCAGCACATGTACGTCGCCACCGCGCACCCCGCGAAGAACCCGCGCGGTCGTGGCGGCACGGCGAACTTCGGCACCCAGCACCCACCGCCGTCGCCGTCCTCGGGCCCGTCCCCGGGTTTGCGCTTCTACTTCGGCGGCTTCGGCGGAGGCGGAGGTGGGGGCGGCGGCTGAGACGGCGAAGCGGGCGGCCCCCACCCGGGCCGACCACCGGCCTAGGCACCTCCCGGCGCAGGCGGCACCACGGGCGGCAGCGGTCCCGGCCCGAGCCACCCGGGCGGCGGCTCCTGCCAGTGCCCGAACGCCCGGGTCACGGCGTGGCGCAGCTCATGCACCAGGAGCGCGTGGACCAGCGCCGGCTGCGCGAACGACGCCTCCCGCACCGTGAGCTCGACCCCGAGCACCGCGTCCTCGGCGAGCCGCCGCGCCTCGGCGAGCCCGGTGCCGGTGACCGTCATCGGGTTCCAGCTGCCCGCCGCGTCGTCCGCGGGCTGGTCCTCCACCGCGTCGAGCAGGTGCGCGACCCGCCCGAACAGCCGCCCGGCCTCGGCGAGCGGCGCGACGTTGCCGGGTCGTCCCGCCAGCACCGCCGTCTGCGCGAACGCCGCCGACGCGGCCACCTCGGCCGGCTCGGTCACCAGCAGCAGTGAGTCCCCCGCGGTCACCTCGTGCTCCAGCGTGCCCTGCCGCGCCACCGCGTCCACCAGCACCGCGGTGTCGAAGCCGATGCGCGCGCCGGTGCGCGCGCCCTGCGCGGACCACCGGGCCGCGAGCTTCTTCGCCGGTGTTCGCAGCGCCGCCCGGCCGAGCGCACCATCGCCGTCGGCGACGTGGTCACCGACCTTGGCCGACGCGAGCACCAGCGACACGGCCGCGGCGAGCTGCGCCCCTTCTCCTCGCGCGACGGACGCCGAACGCATCCCGCGCAACGCGCACGGCCCCGCGTTCCGGCGCCGGCCCGCGGCCTGGGCCTCCACGAGAGCGGAGATCACCAGAGAGTCGTAGTTCGTCACGACCCGCGCGAGGTGCCCGTGCTCGTCGCGCAACGCGAGGCACAGCCCGCACAGGTGCGCGAGCCAGTCGGCGTGCAGCCGCGCGGACAGCCGGTGCCGGCACGGCCGGATGATCCCGAACATGATCCCTCCCCAGGTCCGGGCCAACCTAACCGGCGAACAGGACATCCGATGCGAAAGTGGCCGAGCCGTGACCACCCCGGCAACCGGGTGGATTTCGCGGGCACCCGGCCGCACGGACCGCTCCGGACGCCCCGCGCCCGGCAGGATGGGCGGATGACCGACGTGCACCCGCCGAAGGCGGAGAGCTTCGACCCGGCCGCCGGCGTCAACGTGGACCCCAAGGGCATCGAACGGGAGGTCGAGGAGTTCCGGACCGAGCCGTTCGGGCTGTACCTCGCGCGCCCGACGCCGGGGCGCGAGCAGTTCCGCTACCTCGAGTCGTGGCTGCTGCCGGGCCTCGGCCTGCGCATCACCGACTTCTGGTTCAACCCCGGCCACGAACGCGACCAGACCTTCTATCTCGACGTGGTGCGCGTGCGCCGCGAAGGCACCCGGTGGTTCTCCACCGACCTCTACCTCGACCTCGTGCTCAAGGACAAGGTCTCCGTGCGGGTGATCGACTCCGACGAGCTGCTCGCCGCCGTCTCGGCGGGCCTGCTGCCTCAGGCCGAAGGCGAGTACGCGCTCGAAACCGCCTACGCCACCGTGGAAGGGCTGGCCGCGCACGGCTACGACCTCGCGGCCTGGCTGTCCACAAAGGACATCACCGCGACCTGGCGCCGGCACCCCTAGGAGACCTCGGGTCCACCGATCGGTGGATGCCCGCCGCCTGGCGGTGGATGCCGGTTCTGGCCGTTCCGGCGATCCGCCGCACCCTTTCCCCACGGGACTCTTCTTCGGGACAGACGAAGAGCTCGAGAGGGGACGGCGGACATGCCGGTGATCGAGGTCCAGCACCTCCACAAGACCTACGGGGACAAGGTGGCGGTGGACGACGTGTCGTTCACCGTCGAGCGGGGCGAGATCTTCGGGATCCTCGGCGCGAACGGTGCGGGCAAGACCACCACGGTCGAGTGCATGGAAGGCCTGCGCACGCCCGACGGCGGCACATTGTCGGTGCTCGGGCTCGACCCGCGGCGTGACCGGCACGAGCTGCGCCAACGCGTCGGCGTGCAGCTGCAGGAGAGCCGGCTGCCCGACCGGTTGCGGGTGGGCGAGGCGCTGGAGCTGTACTCGTCCTTCTACCGCAAGCCGGCGGACACCGAGCGGCTGCTCGGCCTGCTCGGGCTCACGCACCAGCGCGACACCGCCTACAAGAAGCTCTCGGGCGGGCAGCAGCATCGCCTGTCGATCGCGCTCGCGCTCGTCGGCAGCCCCGAGATCGCGGTGCTCGACGAGCTCACCACGGGCCTCGACCCGCAGGCCCGCCGCGACACGTGGGACCTGGTCGAGTCGGTGCGCGACGAGGGGGTGACGGTCGTGCTCGTCACCCACTTCATGGAGGAGGCCGAGCGCCTCTGCGACCGCATCGCCGTGATCGACTCGGGCCGCGTCGTCGCCATCGACACGCCGGCCGGGCTGGTCCGTCAGGTCGGCGACGAGCAGCGCATCCGGTTCCGCCCGTCGGCACCGGTCGACCTCGCACAGCTCGAAGCGCTGCCCGACGTGCTCGAGGTTGAACGCCACGGCTCGCAGCTCGTGGTCACGGGGCGCGCCACCGCGCTGCAGACCGTGACGTCGTTCCTTGCCCGCAACCAGGTGCTCGCGGGCGACCTGCGCGTGGACCAGGCAAACCTCGACGACGCCTTCGTCGCGCTGACCGGCCGGAAACTGGCCTGAGGGGACTCAACGAAATGCTCACGAGAATGACCGCCGTCGAGGCGAAGCTGTTCCTGCGCGACCCGGGGGCACCCGTCACCATGGTCGGCATCCCGCTGGCGCTGCTGCTCGTGTTCGGCCTGATGCCGGGTTCGAGCAAGCCCAGCGCCGAGTTCGGCGGCTACGCGCCGCTGCCGACCCTGATCGCGCCGATGGCCGTGGCGATCCTCCTCGCGATGCTCGCGGTGATGCTGTTCCCGGCCGCCGTGGCCACGTACCGCGAGAAGGGCGTGCTCAAGCGCCTTTCGGCCAGCCCCGTGCCACCCGGACGGCTGCTCGCCGCTCAGCTGCTCGTGAACCTCGCCGCCGCCGCGGTCGCGATCCTGCTCGTCCTGGGGGTGGGCAGGATCGCGCTCGGCATGGCGCTGCCGGAGAACCTCGGCGGGTTCCTCCTGGTGATGGTGCTCGGCGCGCTGGCGCTGTTCTCCGTCGGCACGCTGATCGCGGCGCTCGCGCCCACCAACCGCGCGGCCAGCGGTATCGGCGCCGCGGCATTCTTCCCGATGCTCGCGCTCGGCAGCGTCTGGGTGCCCAAGGAGCAGCTCCCGCCGGTGCTGCAGCACGTGGCCGACGTCCTGCCGCTGGGCGCGACCATCAACGGCCTGCGCGAAGCGGCCGCCGGGAACTCGCCCGAGCTGCTGCAGCTCGGTTCGCTCGTCGCCTTCGCCGTGGTCTGCTCGGCGATCGCGGCCCGCACCTTCCGGTGGGAGTGAGCATGTCCGTGACGACGCTGCCGGCCGCCCGGCGCGTGGCCGCCCCGTTCGCCCGCGTCCCGGTGTTCGTGCTGGCCGGCCTGCTCGGCGTGGCGCTGCTGCTCACCGCCGGCCGCTACGGCTACATGGGCGACGAGCTCTATTTCCTCGCCGCCGGCAAGCACCTGGCGTGGGGCTACGTGGACCAGCCGCCGATGCTGCCCCTGCTGGCGCGGGCCATGGACACGATCGCACCCGGCTCGGTCTTCGCGCTGCGGCTCCCGGCGATGCTCGCGATGGTCGCGTCGGTGGTGTTCGCCGCCCTGATCGCCCGCGAGCTCGGCGGTCGCGCGAATGCCCAGGCGCTGACCGCGGCCACGTGCGCGGTCAGCACGCAGTTCATCGCCTCCGGTCACTATCTGGCCACCTCGACGCTGGACCCGTTCCTGTGGACCGTGGTGATCTGGCTGCTGGTCCGCTGGATCCGCACCCGCGGCGACAACCTGCTGCTGTGGGCCGGGGTGGTCACCGCCGTCGCGCTGTACGTGAAGTTCCTGATCGGCGGCCTCTGGGCCGTCGCGATCATCGCGCTGCTGGTCTTCGGGCCGCGGGAGCTGCTGCGGCGGCCGAAGCTGTGGGTCGGCGCGGCCATCGCGGTGGCCGCGCTCGTCCCGACGCTTATCTGGCAGGCGACGCACGGCTGGCCGCAGCTCGGCATGGGCGAGGCGATCTCGGCCGAGGTGGACCAGACGTGGGGCGGGCGCCTGCTGTGGCTGCCTTCGGCGCTGCTCACCGCCGGGTTCCCGATCGGGATCGTGCTCCTGTGCTACGGCCTGTGGCGCCTGCTGCGCTCGCGGCAGCTGCGGCCATACCGCTTCCTGGCGTGGACCACGCTCGGCCTGGCCCTGGTGTTCGTGGTGGTCAACGGCCGGTCGTACTACATCGCCGGCATGTTCGCGCCGTGCTGGGCGGCGGCCGCCGTGGCGCTGGAGACCGGCCGGGCCTCGCGCTGGTGGCGCTGGCTCGCGACCTGGCCGGTGTACGTCGTCGCGGTGCTGCTGGCTCTGCCGATCTCGCTGCCGGTGTGGCCGCAGCCGTGGCTCGCCGCGAACCCCGCGCTGCCGTCACCGACGTTCGCGTTCGTCGAGATCGGCTGGCCGCAGGCCGCGCGCTCGGTGGCGGACCAGTTCGCGAAGCTGCCCGACCCGGCGCACACGGCCCTGGTCGGCGAGTCCTACTGGTCGGCGAGCGCGCTCGAGGAGTACGGCCGCCCGCTGGGCCTGCCCGAGCCCGCGAGCCCGAACCGCGGCTACGCGACGCTGGTCGTGCCGCCGGACTCAGACACCAGCGTGCTCTACGTCGGCGCCGACCCGCGGCCGCTGCTCGGCCACTTCACCGACCTGCGCCAGGTCGGAAAGGTCGACACCGGTGCGGCCCTGCCGAGCGTCGCCGACGACACGCCGCTGTGGCTCGCCACCGGGCGACGGCAGCCGTGGCAGGAGATCTGGCCGGAACTGGTGAACACGCACAGCTGACCGGGTGTGCCCGGCGCCACACACCAGCCGGTGGTGCCGGGCCCCGCCCGTAGGGTGCCGCGCAGCGGGCCCGGACAGCAGCAGGGAGCACGATGGACGCCGTGACCACGGCCACCACACCGACCAGGCACGGCGCGGCCGTCACCGAGTTCGCGCGGCGTCCGGTGGCGCTGCTCGCGGCCGGGACCGCGGCGGTCCTGCTGGCCACGGCCGGCCGGTACGGCTACTTCGGCGACGAGCTGTACTTCCTCGCCGCCGGCAAGCACCTGTCGTTCGGATACGCCGACCAGCCGCCGGTGCTGCCGCTGCTCGCCGCGCTGATGGACGCGATCGCGCCGGGCTCGCTGGTGGTCTTCCGGCTGCCGGCCATCCTCGCCACCGCCGCCGGGGTCGTGGTGACCGCGCTGATCGCGCGTGAGCTCGGCGGCGGCCGGAAGGCCCAGACGCGAGCAGCCGCCGCGTACGCGATCTGCGGCCAGTTCGTGGGCAGCGGCCACTACCTCGCCACCTCGACCGTGGACCCGCTGCTGTGGACGCTGGTTCTCTGGCTGCTCGTGCGGTGGCTGCGCACCCGCGACGACAATCTCCTGCTGTGGCTGGGCCTGGTCACCGCCGTGGCACTCAACGTGAAGTTCCTGATCGGCGCGTTCTGGGCCATCACCGCTGTGACGGTGCTCGTCTTCGGCCCGCGCGAGTTGCTGCGCCGGCCCAAGCTCTGGGCCGGCGCGGGAATCGCCGCGCTCGCGTGCGTGCCGACGCTGCTGTGGCAGTCGCTCAACGGCTGGCCGCAGCTGGGCATGGGCGACGCGGTTTCGCACGAGGTCGCCGAAGCAGGCGGACGCGCGGAGTTCCTGCCGGGCCTGCTTGCCGGCGCCGGACTCGTGATCGGCGCGCTCGGCGTCTGCTACGGCCTCGGTGTGCTGCTCTCCGCGCGAAGCCTGCGGCCGTACCGGTTTCTCGGCTGGACGGCGATCGGCGTGGTCGCGGTGTTCCTCGTCGCGGGCGGCCGCTTCTACTACGCCGCCGGCATGTTCGGAATCCTGTGGGCCGCGGCGGCCGTGCACCTGCAGGACCGCCGGCCCGCGCTGTGGTGGCGGTGGGTGCCGACGTGGCCGGTCTTCGTGCTGTCCGCGCTCTTCAGCCTCCCGTACGCGCTGCCGGTGTGGCCGGCGCAGTGGCTCGTGGAGCACCCCGACGCGCCGCATCCCGCGTACGCGACCGAAGAGGTCGGCTGGCCGGACCTGGCCGCCTCCGTCGCGGACGTCTACCGGGCGCTGCCACCCGAGCAGCGCTCGCACACCGCACTCGTCACCGCGGGCTACTGGCAGGCGGGCGCACTCGACCGGTACGGCCCGGAGGCCGGTCTCCCCGAGGCCTACAGCGGCAGCCGCGGCTTCTGGTACTTCGGCAGGCCGGCCGACGACGTCGACACCGTGCTGTTCGTGGGCGCCGACCCCGCGAAGCTCGCGCCGCACTTCCGCGACGCGCGGGTCGTCGGCTCGGTCCAGAACCGCCTGGGTGTGCTCAATGCCAGCGAGCACCTGCCGATCTGGCTGCTCACCGGTCGCACCGAAAGCTGGCCGGTGATCTGGCCCCAGGTGAAAGATCTGAAGGCATGAAGTCCGAAGACGCGCGGGACGTGAAGCTCGACTGGCGCGGCTCGCTTCTCGCACCGCTGTCGCTGCACGAAGGGGAACCCCCGCTGCGCTGGCACTCGTGGTTCAACCGCGCCGAGACGAACGCCCCGTTCGTGCTGCTGGCGATTCCGACCGTGCTCAGCCTGGTGCGGGCCGACCAGACGAGCGCCCACCGGCTCACCACGCTCGCGATCGCCGTCGGCGCCGCGGTCTGGCTTGTGCTGACCCAAAAACTGCCCAGTGCCCGGGTGCGCGAGAACGCCGCCTTCGCGGCGCTGAGCTTTGTGGGCGTCGTGAGTTTCGGCTCCGCGCTCGAAGCGCGCGAGACCTACTTCCTGATCTTCATGGTCCACGGCTTCTTCGCCGCCATGCGGATGCGGCCGTTGGTGATGTCGATCCTCGGCGTGGCCGTCACGTCGCTGCTGATCAACACCGTCGCCAACGGCGGCCCGATCGAGGCGCTGGCCACGGCCCCGGCGATCTGGGTGACGCTGGTGATCGTGCAGACGGCCGCGATCGGCGGAGGCGGCGCGGTGTTCGCGGCTGTCGGCAGGCAGAGCGCCGAACGCAAACGGGCGCTCGACAAGCTCGCCGCCGCCGAGGCCGAAAACCGGGGCCTGCAACGGCAACTGCTCACCCAGGCTCGCGAAGCCGGCGTGCTCGACGAGCGGCAGCGGCTGAGCCAGGAGATCCACGACACGCTCGCCCAGGGCTTCACCGGGATCATCACGCAGCTCGAAGCCGCCGCCCAGGCCCGGGAGAACCCCGCCGAGTGGCAGCGGCACCTCGACACCGCGAAGGCGCTCGCGCGCGAGAACCTGACCGCGGCGCGGCGGTCCGTGCACGCCTTGCGGCCGGAGCCGCTGGAGTCGGCGACGCTGCCCGACGCGCTCGCCGAGGTGGCGCGGTTGTGGAGCGAGCGCACCACCGTGCCCGCCGCGTTCTCGACCACGGGCACGGCCGAGGCGCTGCACCCGGAGATCGAGGCGACGCTGCTGCGGATCACGCCCGAGAACCGGCGGTAGATCGCTCCCACCGACAGCCCCGCCCGGTCGGCGACCGCGCCGACGGTGAACTCCTCGATGCCCCCGTCGGCGAGCACGTGCTCGGCCGCGGCCAGCACCTTCTGCAGGGACTCCCGGCTGCGGGCTTGTTGGGGCGCAGGAAGCACTGTCCAATGTGGCCAAACATGCACAGGCCGGCCGGGTGGGGCTCACGCTGTCCTACATGGGCGACGAGGTCACGCTCGACGTGGTCGACGACGGCGTCGGCTTCGATCCCGAAAACCCGCCCCCGAGCGAAGGCGGCTTCGGGCTGCCCGGGATGCGAAGCCGCGTGCAGCGGCTCGCGGGCACGCTGCACGTGGAGTCGGAACCCGGTGGCGGCACGGCGATCTCGGTGAACCTGCTCGCCGTCCCGGCTGCCACACTGGGCGAGCTGAAAGACGGCGGGATCGACCACCAGGGGGCGTCAGCATGACCGTCACGCTGCTCATCGCCGACGACCACCCGATCGTCCGCGACGGCCTGCGCGGCATCTTCACCGGCGAGCACGGCTTCGAGGTGCTCGGCGAAGCCGCGAACGGCGCCGAAGCCGTGACGCTCGCGGTGTCGCTCAAGCCCGACGTGGTGCTGATGGACCTGCGCATGCCGGGCACCGACGGCGTCTCGGCCATCACCGAGCTCGCCCGCCTCGGCAACCCGGCGCGCGTGCTGGTCCTGACCACGTACGACACCGACTCCGACGTCCTGCCCGCCATCGAGGCCGGCGCCACGGGGTATCTCCTCAAGGACGCGCCGCGCGAGGAGTTGTTCCGCGCCGTGCGCGCGGCGGCCCGCGGCGAGGCTGTGCTCTCCCCCGCCGTCGCGAGCCGGCTCATGGGCCAGATGCGCGCGCCGACGAAGGAACCGTTGTCGCAGCGCGAGATCGAGGTGCTCACGCTCGTCGCGCGCGGCTCCACGAACAAGGACGCGGCGAAGAAGCTCTTCATCAGCGAGGCCACGGTGAAGACGCACCTGATCCACGCGTACGCGAAGCTCGGCGTGAAAGATCGGGCCGCCGCGGTGGCCGTGGCGTTCGAACGAGGCCTGCTCGGCTCGTGATTCCTGTGCGAAGCTGAGCCGATGTTCCCGGAAGCGCCCGCCGCCGCGGCCGCGCTGGCCGTGGCCACGCGGTTCTACTCGGCCGCGCTGTTGAACCACTCCGTCCGCTCGTATCTCTGGGGCACGCACTATGCGGCGGCCCACGGGATCGCGTTCGACGACGAGCTCTACTACGTGTCGGCGCTGCTGCACGACCTCGGCCTCACCGCCGAGTTCGACAACCACCGCCTCCCGTTCGAGGACGCGGGCGGGCACCTGGCGTGGGTGTTCGGGGCCGCAGCCGGCTGGCCGGCGGACCGCGCCGCCCATGTCGAAGAGATCATCGTCGCGCACATGCGCGAGGACGTCCCCGCGAGCACCGACCCCGAATCCCACCTGCTCCAGGTCGCCACGAGCTGGGACGTCTCCGGCCGGCGGCCGGAGGAGTTCCCGGCCGAGGTGCGGACGACGATCCTCACGCATTACCCGCGGCTGGACTTCGGCGCGGAATTCCTGGCGTGCTTCGAGGACCAGGCGGCGCGCAAGCCCGACAGCGCGGCGGGCGGCGCCGTCGCGAGCGGGATCGCGGACCGGCTCGCCGTGAACCCGCTCGGCTGACGTTCACTGCCACAACACCGCCCCGCGCGCCGCGACGCGTTCGGCGACCGCGGCCACGAAATCCGCCGCCGGCAACGGATCCAGGCGCTGTGCGTCGCGCAGCCGGGGTGCGACGAGGCCCGCCTCGGCCTCCCGGGCGCCGATCACCGCCTGGTACGGCACGAGCCGGTGGTCTCGGATCCGCGCGCTCAGGCTCCCCTGGTCAGGCGAGGAGAGCACCACCCGCAGACCGGCTTCCTGACCGCAGCGCACGAGCGCGCAAGCCCGCGGCAGCTCAGCTTCCGAGACCGGCAGCACCACCATCTGCACCGGCGCGAGCCACGGTGGCAAGGCCCCGCCGTGCTCTTCGAGAAGCTGCGCCATCGCGCGTTCCAGGCTGCCGAGCAGGCTGCGGTGCACCAGCATCGGCCGGTGCACGGCCCCGTCGGGGCCGACGTACCCGAGGTCGAACCGCTCGGGCTGGTGGAAGTCCACCTGGACGGTGGAGAGGGTGGCCGAGCGCCCGGCGCTGTCGGTGACCTGGACGTCGACCTTCGGGCCGTAGAACGCCGCTTCGCCCGGCGCCACGTCGTAGTCGAAGCCCTCCAGCGCCTCGACGAGCAGGGCTTCGGCGCGCGCCCAGTGCTCGGCGGAGCCCACGTAGTCCCCCGAGCCGCCGGCGAGCGAGAGCCGGTAGCGCGCCGGGCGCAGCCCGAGGTCGGCATGGACGCGGCGGATGAGCTCCAGCGCACCGCGGGCCTCGTCGGCGACCTGGTCGAGGCGGCAGAACAGGTGGGCGTCGTTGAGCTGGATCGCACGCACCCGGCCGAGCCCGCCGAGCACCCCGGACAGCTCCGCGCGGTACATCCCGCCCAGCTCGGCGATCCGCAGCGGCAGCTCGCGGTAGCTGCGCGCCCGGGAGCGGTAGATCAGCGCGTGGTGCGGGCACAGGCTGGGCCGCAGCACGAGCTGCTCGCCGCCGACGTCGAGCGGCGGAAACATGTCGTCGCGGTAGTGCGCCCAGTGCCCCGAAATCTCGTACAGCTCGCGTTTGCCGAGCACCGGCGAGTACACGTGGCGGTAGCCCGCGCGGCGCTCGACATCGTGGACGTACTCCTCCAGCTCGTGCCGGATCACGGCACCGTCGGGCAGCAGGTAGGGCAGGCCGGCGCCGAGCAGCGGGTCGGTGCCGAACAGGCCGAGCTCACGGCCGATCCTGCGGTGGTCGGGCATCGGGGTCTCCTCGTGGACGGCCGAGGCGGAAACCCTGGGGACACGACGAAGCCCCGGGGCGGCCACCCCGGGGCTTGGTTCGCTCAGGTTTCAGCGCGCCGGGACGGTGTCCGGCGTCGTCGTGCTGGCCGAGCGCTGCATGCCGGCGACGCTAACAGCGTCACCGCCGGTCGCGCACCCGGTTTTCACGGCTGCCACGACGTCTGCTCGGCCCAGATCTCGGCGCGGGTGAACGCGTCGTTGACCCAGCCCTGCTTGGCGTCGGCGTAGTCCGCGACGGTGCCGTCGGCCGAGTGCTCGCGCGCGAGCTGCTCCTTCACCGCCGCGTACGCGTCACGCTCGCCTGGGTTCGCGCGGATCCAGTCGCGGAACAGCAGCGCGAGGCGCCACGCCGGGGTCTCGGGGGTGCGGACGTGCAGGTTCACCGGGCGCTTCGGGTCGGCACCCACGTGAAGGCGCTTCGGCCACGGCGCGGCGGAGCCGTCCTGCGGGTCGTCCCACCAGTCGCCCTCCAGCCGGGGGAAACCGGCGTCGGCCAGCGGTTCGGCGAGCGCGTCGGCGTCGGCCGACGTGGGAACGGTGAGCTGCAGGTCGAGGACGTCCTTGGCGGGCAGCCCGGGGACGGCGGTGGACCCGATGTGGTCGGCGCGCAGCAGCCGCTTCCCCGCGATCTGCCGCAGCCGCGCGAGCCGGCGTTCGGCCTGCAGCGGCCACGTCGGGTCGGAGGGCACGATCACCGGCGACATCGGCGGGCGCGGCTTGCGCAGCCGCAGGTTGGCCTCGAACGGCACGAGCCGGTCGGCCCACAGCGCGTCGACCTCGGCGAGCACCCCGTCCTGCGCGCCGCCGTTGTCGAGCCAGACGTCGGCGACCGCGCGGCGCTGCTCGTCGCTGGCCTGCGCGCGGATCCGCGCCCGCGCGTCGGCTTCCGCCATGCCGCGCGCCTCCACGAGCCGGCGCACGCGGACCTCCACGGGCGCGTCGACGATCACCACGAGGTGGTATGCCGGCGCCAGGTTGCCCTCAACGAGCAGCGGGATGTCGTGGACGATCACCGCGTCGTCGGCCGCCTCGGCCATCAGCTCGGCCGTGCGCGCCCCCACGAGCGGGTGCACGATCCCGTTGAGGCGCTTGCGCGACGCGTCGTCGGCGAACGCCTTCGCGGCCAGCGCCGGACGGTCGAGCGACCCGTCGGCGGACAGGATGTCCTCGCCGAACGCCTCGACCAAGGCCGCCAGCCCGGGTGTGCCCGGCTCCACGACCTCACGCGCGATCCGGTCGGAGTCCACGAGCACGGCACCGTGCTCGGCGAACCGGTTCGCCACCGTCGATTTCCCCGCGCCGATCCCGCCCGTCAGGCCCACTCGCAGCATGACCTCACCCTAGCCAGACCCGTGCGCCACCCGATCAGGGGACGTCAGAGCCCTGCACGTGCACTCGCACGGGTAAAGGCACACCCCAAGTCGAAAATCAAGGACATTGTCCGGAACTGGCTGACTGATCCGGGTGACACGCCGGGCGGCTACCCGGATTTACCGGTGCGATTGCGTACCGTGCGCGGCGGAAGGGTCGCCCACACGGAGGAACGATGGCGGAAAAGCACGTCGGCAAGCACCGGCTCGGAACGCCGGGACTGGTGCACTGCGTCGGCTACCGCCCGGTGGCGGAAGCCCTCGCCGAATACCGGCGCACGTGGCTCAGCGCCCTCCTCGTACCCGCCCAGCACAGCTTCGCCGGCCTCCGCCGCCGCGCCCGCGCCGCGGCGCTGGAACGCATCTGGGTTCCGGTCGTCTCGCCTTCCTGAGCCGCTGCTTCCTGAACGACCGCGGCCTGAACGACCGCGGCCTGAACGCCCTAGCGGCCCGCACCGGCCAACGCGGGTGTGCCCGTGGTCCGGAAGCGCGCCCGGTAGGCGCTCGGCGGCACACCCAGCTCCCGCGTGAACACCCGGCGCAGCGTCTCCGCCGAGCCGAACCCCGTGCGGCGCGCGACCACGTCGAGCGGGTCCGTGCCCGTCTCCAGCAGCTGCCGCGCCGCCTCCAGGCGCGTGCTCTCCACGAACCGGGCGACCGAGGTGCCCATCTGGTCGCGGAACAGCCGCGTGAGGTGGCGGACGCTGACGCCCGCGTCGTTGGCGAGCAAAGACAGGCTGTGGTCGGCCGAGGGGTCGGCGGTGATGCGGTCCATGATCCCGCGCAGCAAGTCGTTGCGCGCCGGCTGAGCGGCCAGGCGCACGCTGAACTGCGACTGCCCGCCGGGCCGCTGCAGGAACACCACGAGGTGCTTCGCGACGAGCCGCGCGGCCTCGGAGCCGAGGTCCTCCTCCACGAGGGCCAGCGACAGGTCGATGCCGGAGGTGACGCCGGCCGAGGAGATCACCGAACCGTCGCGCACGAAGATCGCTTCGCAGTCCACCTCGACGCCCGGGTAGCGGCGCGCGAGCTGGTCGGCGAGCTCCCAGTGCGTGGCCGCTCGACGGCCCTCCAGCAGTCCGGCGGCCGCGAGCGTGAAGGCGCCCGCGCACACCGACGCCGTGCGCCGCGCCTGGCGGGAAAGGCGGCGGACCTCGTCGAGCAGGTGCTCGTCGGTCACGGTGATCTGCCAGTTCGGGCTGCCCGGCACCACGAGCGTGCCGCCCTCGACGTCGACGTCCTCCAGCGCCACATCCGCACCCAGGCGCGTACCAGTGGTGGTGCGCACGTCGGTGCCGCCCGGCGACGCGGTGAGCAGCTCGTAGTGCGCGCCGTGCTCGTTGGCCATCCCGAACACCTCGAGCGGCCCGGTCACGTCCAGGAGCCGCACCGCGTCGTAGACGACCACGACAACCCGCTCGCTCCGCTCCATGGCGCGCACCCCGTTTCCTCAGACCAGCTTCGTCCGGACGTCGATCTCGTGCTCCAGCGTGCGGTGCACGGGGCACTTCTCCGCGATCTCCAGCAGCCGCGCGCGCTGCTCGTCGTCGAGGTCGCCCTCGAGCTCGATCTCACGGGTGATGCGGCTGATCATGCCGACCTCGGTCTCGCAGCGCTCGCAGTCGCGCGCGTGGATGCGGTCGTGGCGCAGCCGGACGCTCACGTTCGCCAGCGGGATGTTCTTGCGGTCTGCGTACATCCGCAGCGTGATCGCCGTGCAGGAACCCAGCGCACCGAGCAGCAGGTCGTACGGAGTCGGGCCGCTGCCGTCGCCGCCGACCGACTTGGGCTCGTCCACGACGAGCTCGAAACTGCCCGCGGTCACGTGCTGGGTGAAGCGGCCTTCGCCTGTTTCACTGACGACAACAGTGCCCGGTTCCGGCTCAGTCATCCGGTTCGCCTCCTGGTCGGGGTACTCGACGGTGCCGCTGCACCGCTGCAGCTAACCCAACGTCGCTTGTGGACGAAGTGGTGCCACGCCGTGGCGAGGTCCACAGGACGAAGATCCCACAGATCCGGCCGCATGGCGAAGTTCCCAAGCGAGCGCGAATATCGTATCTTCGGCAGGCGAGACGCGGACCTGTCCTGCGCGGCACGGGCGAAGGGGGTAACGGTCGTGGCCACCCGCCATCTGTCGACGCAGCCCGCCGACCAGCACAACCGGAGCCGGTTCCTCGACGCCGCCCTCAACGTGCTCACCGACCGCGGCGTCGCCGGCCTCACCGTGCGTGGCGTGGCTGAGGCGGCCGGGGCGTCGACCATCACCGTCTACACGCGCTTCGGCGGCCGCACCGGCCTGCTCGACGCGCTGTACGAGCGCGCATTCGACCTCCTGCGCGACGAACTGCTCGACGTGCCACCGGAGACCGACGACGGCGTCGCGGACCTGCTCGAGGTCGCACTGGCCTACCGCCGCTTCGCGCTGGAAAGCCCGGCTCGCTACGCGATGATGTTCGAACGATCGGTCCACGGCTACGACCCGGACCCGGAGCTGCGCACGGCGGTGCTGCGCACGACGTTCGCGATGTTCGTCGGCAAGATCCGCCGCATCGGCGATCCCGGCAGGGACTCGCGCGACTACGGCTATCTGCTGTGGACGTCGATGCACGGCCTGGTCAGTGTGGAGCTCACGATCCGCTCGCAGACGCCGCTGAGCGACTGGTTCATCGAGCCGACCGACGAAGCCAACGAGGTCATGTACCGCACCGGCGTGCTGTCGATGATCACCGGGCTCGGCCTCCGCAACTGACACCGGCCCACGCCACCGCGCAGGCCGGGTTCGGCCGACCTTCCTCCACCCCGGCCTCGGCGTCGTCCACTTCGAACACCTTGAGCACAGACGAAAAACACCGCGGCCCCGGTCCGAACTGGACCGGGGCCGCGGTGTCAGAGCTCAGTGGTGCTCAGCGTCAGGCGTGACTCAGCCCTGGCCGCCCGACAGCTTCTCGCGCAGAGCCGCGAGCTGCTCGTCGCTGGCCAGTGTGCCGCCGCTCTTGGCCTCGGCCGGAGCGGAGGTGTAGGTCTGGTCGCCGCCCCCGCTGCCACCCTCGATGCCGGTGGCGGCGTCGGCAGCGGCTTCGGCGTCGGCCTCGGCAGCCTTCTTGACCTGCGCCATGTGGGCCTCGTAGCGCGTGAGGGCCTCGGCGTACTGCCGCTCCCACTCCTCGCGCTGCTTGTCGAAGCCGTCCTGCCACTCCTGGGTGTCCGGGTCGAAGCCTTCGGGGTAGATGTAGTTGCCCTCGGCGTCGTACTCGGCGGCCATGCCGTACTGGGTCGGGTCGAACTCGGTGTCCGGCGTGACGCCCTCGTTGGCCTGCTTCAGCGACAGTGAGATGCGACGACGCTCGAGGTCGATGTCGATGACCTTGACCATGACGTCGCCGTTGACCTGGACGACCTGCTCCGGGATCTCCACGTGGCGCTCGGCCAGCTCGGAGATGTGCACCAGGCCCTCGATGCCCTCCTCGACGCGCACGAACGCACCGAACGGGACGAGCTTGGTGACCTTGCCCGGCACGATCTGGCCGATCGCGTGGGTGCGGGCGAACTGGCGCCACGGGTCTTCCTGGGTCGCCTTCAGCGACAGCGAGACGCGCTCGCGGTCCATGTCGACGTCCAGAACCTCGACCGTGACCTCCTGGCCGACCTCGACAACCTCGGACGGGTGGTCGATGTGCTTCCAGGACAGCTCGGAGACGTGCACCAGGCCGTCGACGCCACCCAGGTCCACGAAGGCACCGAAGTTGACGATGGAGGACACGACGCCCTTGCGGACCTGGCCCTTGGCGAGGTTGTTGAGGAACTCGCTGCGGACCTCGGACTGCGTCTGCTCGAGGTAGGCGCGGCGGGACAGGACCACGTTGTTGCGGTTCTTGTCGAGCTCGATGATCTTCGCCTCGAGCTCACGGCCGACGTACGGCTGCAAGTCGCGCACGCGGCGCATCTCGACCAGCGAGGCGGGAAGGAAGCCGCGGAGGCCGATGTCCAGGATGAGACCACCCTTGACGACCTCGATGACGGTGCCCTTGACGGGCTCGTCCTTCTCCTTGAGCTCTTCGATCGTGCCCCAGGCGCGCTCGTACTGAGCGCGCTTCTTGGACAGGATCAGGCGGCCTTCCTTGTCCTCCTTCTGGAGAACGAGAGCTTCGACCTCATCGCCGACGGAGACAACCTCAGCCGGGTCGACATCGTGCTTGATGGAAAGCTCGCGCGAGGGGATGACGCCCTCGGTCTTGTAGCCGATGTCGAGCAGGACCTCGTCGCGGTCGACCTTGACGATCGTGCCCTCGACGATGTCGCCATCGTTGAAGTACTTGATGGTCTTGTCGATAGCCGCGAGGAAGTCTTCCTCCGACCCGATGTCGTTGATGGCGACCTGTGGGGCCCCGATGGGGGCGGTCGGGGCGGTGGCGGTGTCGGTGGTCATTAGGCGGGTTGCTCCGGTGGATGGGATCGTAGGGTGTTTGGTTGGCAGCGCGTCCGGGCGTGAATACGGGACATGCGACGATCCCACGAGCAACGTCCACCAGTGAACGACCGCGGCATGACCCGCAAACGGTGCGCTCCCCCGGCAAGTGAAGACCCAGGCAGCGCGAACCCACTGCGCTAACACGTATCGTACGCGGGCCCCGGTAGGGCACACAATCAGGGTCCCCACAGCTCCCGGTACCCTTCCGGCAGCGTTTCGGCCGGCGCCGGCATTCCCCGTCATTCCCGGAAGGACCCAGCATGTCCGACCACTCGGCAGCCCCCGCAGCGGACACAGCCGACCGCCACGCCCACGCCGAGCTGCAGCTCGGCACGGCCGGCGTCGCGTACCGCGCGGTCAGCGGCGGCGAGGCGGCCGCGGCGAACCTCGCCTGGTGGGACGCCGACGCCGACGACTACCAGGCCACCCACGGCGAGTTCCTGGGCGACACCGACTTCGTCTGGTGCCCGGAGGGCGTGCGCGAGGAGGACGTGCGGCTGCTCGGCGAAGTCCGCGGCCGACGGGTGCTGGAGGTCGGCTGCGGCCAGGCGGCGTGCTCGCGCTGGCTCTCCTCGGCGGGCGCCGACGCCGTGGCGACCGACCTGTCCGGCGGGATGCTGCGCCACGCGCGCGAGGGCAACGAGCGCACCGGCGTCACCGTGCCCCTGGTCCAGGCCAACGCCGAGTACCTGCCGTTCGCCTCGGGCAGCTTCGACGCCGCGTGCTCCGCGTTCGGCGCGCTGCCGTTCGTTCCCTCGCTCGCGAGGGTTTTCGTCGAGGTGCACCGCGTGCTGCGCCCAGGTGCGCCGTGGGTGTTCTCGGTGACCCACCCGATGCGGTGGATCTTCCCCGACGACCCGGGCCCGCTGGGGCTCACCGTCACGCAGCCGTACTTCGACCGCACGCCGTACGTGGAGGTCGACGACGACGGCGAGGCCACCTACGTCGAGTACCACCGCACGCTCGGCGACTACGTGCGCGCGCTGGCCGCCGGCGGCTTCGCGCTCGAGGACCTGCTGGAGCCCGAGTGGCCCGAGGGCCACACGCGCACGTGGGGTCAGTGGAGCCCGCTGCGCGGCAAGCTCTTCCCCGGCACGGCGATCTTCCGCACGCGCCGCTCCTGAGCGGCTACGCTGCGCCTTCGTGGCCACCACCGAACCCGCCGCGCGGTTCGCCGCGCTCGACCCGCTGCTGCCGCCGCCCGCGCCGTCGATCAGCGACGCTGCCGGCGAGCGGGTCGGCGCGGTGACGGGCGCGGGCGCGCGCGTGTCCGGGGTCGTGCAGCGCCACCGCCACGGCCCCGGCGACACTCCCCTGCTGTGGTCGGCCGCGCAGGTGTGGCAGCTGTTCCCCGACGCGGACACCGCCGGCACCGAGGGGTTCGATCTCCTGCTGGGCGAGCTGCGGTCCCTCGTGGACACCGAGCCGGCCGAAGCCGACTCCGCGTGCGTGGTGAACTGGCCGAGCCGCGACGCGGAGGCGATCCGGGCGTTCCTCGACCACGGGCTCGCCCCGATGTCCGCGCTCGCCGTGCGGACGGACCCGCCACCGCCTGAACCGGGTGCCGCCGACGCCGACGGGATCGCCGTGCGTCTGGCCGGGCCGGGCGACTTCGACACCGTGCTCCGGCTGTGCGCGGCCACGTTCGACTACACCGGACTGGTGGCGCATCGCCGTCGGGACCAGACGGCGGAGTTGCTGGCGCCCGCGTTGCGCCGCTCACTCGACGAACCGGCCACCTGGCTCGCGGAAGCCGGCGGCCGTCCGGTGGCGCTGGCCCAGTGCGCGTGGGTGGACTCGGCTCCGGGCACCGAGGCGGCCGAGCTCCTGCCGCCCGGGCTGTGGGCGTACGTGAACAACGTCGTGACCGCGCCCGGCCACCGCGGCGGCGGGATCGGACGTGTCCTCATGGACCGAGTGCATCGTGAGCTGCTGCGTCCCGGCACGGTCGGCGCGTACCTCTACTACAACCCGATGAACCCGCTGTCCTCGGTGTTCTGGCACCGGCAGGGCTATCGTCCACTGTGGACGTCGTGGGAAGCCCACCCGGCGACCGCGCTGCGCTGACCAGGACCGCTCACCGGACACCGCCACCCCGGTCGTGTGACGTGCGACCACCCGCCTTGCCGCTCGTTGATCATGTGCGCTAAGTTTTTGCACTGACCGGTCAGTTCAAAAGTCCGGTCAGTGGAGAAATTGGAGTGTCCCCGTGCAGGTACGAGCCGACCGGGTGTCCCTGGAGGGCCCCCACGGCACACTGTTGCCACCCACCTCGCTGACCGTCGAGGACGGCTGCGTGACGCTGGTCCACGGCGAGCCCGGCGTCGGGATCACCGCGCTCGGCCTCGCGCTGGCCGGCCGCGTCAAGCCGAGCACCGGCACGGTCACCGCCGACGTCCCCGGCCTGCTGCGCGACCTCGTCGCCGTGGTCGACGCCCCGGGCGTGAGCGAGCCCGACGAGGCGCTGCCGCTGCGTGTGGTCGCGGGCGAGGAGCTCGCCCTGGCGCACCGGCCCGCGGGCAAGGAGGACGTGGCGCGCTGGCTCACCGAGCACGACGCCGCCCCCTTCGCCGGCACCCGCTTCGAGAACCTCGAGCCCGCGCTGCGCACGCGGCTGCTCGCCGAGCTGGCCGCGGAACGCACCGGCGTGCGTGTGCTCGTGCTCGACACCCCCGACCGGCACACGAGTCTCGTCGAGACGTGGACCGCGGTCGCCGAGGAGCACGCCAGGCGCGGCCTCGCCGTCGCCGTGCTCACCGCGACGACACCCGCGTCCGCCCTCCCGTATCCCCCGGCCCGCATCGGGTCGACCGACCAGCCCGGGCCGGTGCGCCTGCTCCCCCGCATCGAGGAGCCCACCGTCGAAAAGCCCAATGCCGAAGAGCCTGTCGCCGAAGAGCCCGTCGCTGAAAACGTCAGCGCTGAAGGAGAACCGGCATGACCGCCCCCGACAAGCGGGCCGGCGGCCTGAACGCCTTCCGCATCGCCCTCAACGAACTGCGCCGGCTCTCGGCCGGCACGCTGCCGAAGCTGGCGATGGCCGCGCTCGTGCTGGTGCCGCTGCTCTACGCGTCCTTCTACCTGTACGCGAACTACGACCCGTACGGCCGTCTCGACAAGCTGCCCGCCGCCGTGTTCACCAGCGACGCCGGCGCGAAGGACTCGACGGGTGCCACCCGCAACGTCGGACGTGAGGTGACCGACGAACTCGTGAAGTCCGGCACCTTCCAGTGGCACGACGTGTCCGAAAAGGACGCCCGTGACGGCGTGCGCGACGACAAGTACTCCTTCGCCATCGGCATCCCGCGCGACTTCTCCACCGCACTGCTGTCGTCGGGCAACTTCACGCCGCAGCAGGCCACGATCACACTCACCACCAACGACGCCAACAACTACCTCGCGGGCACCATCGCGAAGCAGGTGGCCGACCAGGTGCGCAAGACCATCGCCGAGAAGGTGGGCGGCGAGGCGGCCGACCGGTTCCTCGTGGGCTTCTCCACGATCTACGGCAAGATCTCCGACGCCGCCAACGGCGCCAAGCAGCTCGCCGACGGCGCCGCGCAGCTGCAGACCGGCCAGCACCAGCTCGCCGACGGGGCGAGTCAGCTCGCCACCGGCTCCGGCACGCTCGCGACCGGGCTGAACACGCTGAAGACGAGCACCGCGCAGCTGCCGAGCCAGACCCAGCAGCTCGCGACCGGTGCCGGCCAGGTCGCCGACGGCAACCAGCAAGTGGCCGACGCCGCCTCGCTCGCCGCGTCCGCGTCGGCCGACATCCAGGGCAAGCTCGACGGCTACCGCGCCCAGCTCGACTCCGACCTGCACAATGCGGGCCTGTCCGACACCCAGGTCAACGGCATCCTGGCGCAGCTCGACCAGCTGCGCTCGCCCGTCGATCAAGCGAACACCAAGATCCAGTCGGCCAACGGCGACCTCGCCAAGCTGGCGAGCGGCGCCCGTCAGGTGTCGGACGGTGCCCACCAGCTCGCTTCGGCCACGCCGCAGCTGACCAGCGGGATCGCGCAGGCGTCCGATGGCGCCAACCAGCTGCGCGACGGCGCGGCGAAGCTCGACGACGGGGAGAAGACCGCCGTCACGGGCACCGACCAGCTCGCGAGCGGCGCGAACCAGCTGCGCGACGGGCTGTCCTCGGGCCTATCGCAGATCCCGAACCCGGACGACCCGACGCGCACCGCCACGGCGAACACCATCGCCGACCCGGTCGCGGTCACGGCCAACGGCGTCGCCTCGGCGGGCACGTACGGCGCGGGCTTGGCCCCGTTCTTCATCTCGCTGGCCACGTGGATCGGCGCCTTCGTGCTGTTCCTGCTCATCCGCCCGCTGTCCACGCGGGCGCTGACCGGGGGCGCCGCGCCGCTGCGGGTGGCGCTGGGCGGCTGGCTGTCGTCGGCCGTGCTCGGCATCGCGCAGGTGATCGTGCTGTTCGCCGCGGTGACGTGGCTGGTCGGCATCCACATCGCGCACCCGTTGGGCGCGATCGGGTTCGCGATCCTCGTCTCGCTGGCGTTCACGTCGGTGGTGCACGCGCTCAACGCGTTCTTCGGCGCCGTCGGCAAGTTCCTCGGCCTGGTGCTGCTGGTGCTGCAGCTGGTGAGCGCGGGCGGCACGTTCCCGTGGCAGACGATCCCCGACGCGCTCTACCCGCTGCACGTCGTGCTGCCGATGGGCTACGCCATCGACGGCTTCCGGCACCTGCTCTACTCCGGCGCGTCGCTGCAGATCCTCGGTGACGTCGGGGTGCTGCTGGCCTACCTCGTCGGCGGGATCGTGCTGTCGACGCTGGCGGCCCGCAAGCACCGCGTCTGGACGGTGTCCGCGCTGAAGCCCGAGCTGAGCCTATGAGGGAGACGACCAAGCGGAAGCTCTTCGAGGCGACCCTGCGGCTTTCGGCCAGCAGGGGCCTCGTGGGGCTGACGGTGGACGAGATCGCGACCGAGGCCGGCGTCGCCAAGGGCACGGTGTACTACAACTTCGGGTCCAAGGACGGGCTGGTCGACAGCCTGCTCCGCTTCGGCGTCGACCTGCTGGCCGGGCGCCTGCGCGCGGCCGTGACCGACGGCGAGCCGCTCGACGTCATCGAGGCGCAGGTCGACACGACGCTGCAGTTCATCGCCGAGTACCCGGGGTTCTCGCAAATCGTGGTGAGCGAGCTGTGGCGCACGCCGGGCCAGTGGCACGACACGCTGGCGCTGCTGCGCGAAGAGATCATCTCGATCGTGAAGGGGCAGCTGCACCGCCTCGACGAGGCCGGCCGGCTGCCCGCGGGCGTCGCCATCGAGACCGCGGCGGCGGGCCTGTTCGGGACGATGCTGGTCGTCGCGCTCGACTGGCAGGTCTTCCAGCCCGCCCGCACCCGGGCCGACGTGCGCGACTCGGTGATGGTGCTGATCCGGGGCCTCGGCCGAGGCTGAGACCCCGGACTGTTCTTTCGCGCGCCGGGTCAGCCGCAGTTGGCGCAGCAGCCGCAGCCCTTGCCGGTGCACGCGGCGCAGCAACCGTGGCGCATGACGAACTTGAAGAGCCGCTTGATCATCTCTCGGTCCTCCGCTATCGATCGACACCTGCGCATGTCACGCTAAGTGAGGCGGCCGTGACGCGGGTACCGCTGACCGGGCGGGTGACCCGGGTGAATCACCTCACGGACGCCGCCGGCGCGCCCGCTAAGCTCGCCCGCGTGAAACTCCACGTCGGCTGCGCGATGTGGACGCACGCGCCCTGGCAGGGCCGGCTCCTGCCGCACCCCCTGGCACCCCGAGAGCGCCTCCGCGCGTACTCGACGTGGTGCAACGCGGTCGAGGGCAACACGACGTTCTACGCCACACCGTCCCGCGCCACGGTCGAGACCTGGGCCGAGCAGACCTCGCCCGATTTCCGCTACGTGCTCAAGCTGCCGAAGCCGATCACGCACGAACGCGGTCTCGGCGACGTCGACGCAGTGCTGGGCCCGTTCCTCGCGGCGATCGAGCCGCTGGGCGAGCGCGCCCACACCCTGTGGATCCAGCTCCCGCCGTCGTTCTCACCGGAGGCCCTCGGCGCCCTCGCGGGTTTCCTGCGGCGTTTGCCGCGCGAGTACCGCTACGCCGTCGAGGTCCGCGACCGCGCGTTCTTCGAAGACGCGCGCGCCGCCCAGGCCCTGGAACGCGTCCTCGCCGGCGCCGGCGCCGAATGGATCACCTTCGACACCACGGTGTTGTTCTCTCAGCGGCCGACATCGGAAGCCGAACAGGAAGCGTGGCTCAAGAAGCCCCGCATGCCCCGGCGGATCCGCGCCCTGACCGCCGACCCCGTCGTCCGCTACATCGGCCGCGACGACCCCGACCAGACGGCCGCCGGCTGGCGCGCCTGGGCCGACGCCGTGGTGCACTGGCTGCGCGAAGGCCGCTCTCCCACGGTCTTCCTCCACACCCCGGACAACGCCGACGCGCTGCTTCTGGCCCGCCGCTTCCACGACGACGTGCGGGCGCGCGTACCCGAACTGGAGCCCCTCGCCGAGCCGATGCCGGTGGGACCGCCGACGCTGTTCTGAGCTGGGACAGTCCACATCGGACCCTCGGTGGCACGCCACGCGGTCACCGTCGCGGCGCCAGTCGAGCTTGCTCTCGACGCCGGTCTTGGCGATCAGCGCGTCCTGCCCCGGACCTGGCGCTCTGGTCGCGCAGCCGCACCCGCCGAGGTCTTCGCGCGGCTTGGAAATCCACCCGGGCGACCCTCCTCGCAGGGCGTGTTGCGTTGGGGGTGCACCCCGAAGCTGGATTGTGTTGACGGAGGCTTCGGATCGGGGTGCCGGGGAGGGGGTGCGGGGTTGCGTCGCGTGGGAATCCCGGACCAGTGCACTTACCCGTTCGGCGCCGTCGGCGATGCTTCCTCCGCCGTCAGTGGTCAGGACCTTCCGCGGCTTTCCGCGACGGACCGGAGCTCGCGGGCGAGGCGTTCCGCGGCGGGGCCGAAGAAAGCGCGGTCGAACTCGGTGGCGATGGCCGCGGCTTCGGCGGCCAGGTCACGGCCCGCGCGGGTGAGGGAGACGCGGACGGCGCGGGCGTCGCGTTCGTGGGCGGTGCGGGTGAGCAGGCCGCGGACTTCCAGCGCCCGCAGGACTTTCGACGTCATCATGCGGTCGGCACCGGCGTGTTCGGCCACCTCCTGCTGGGTGGCGGGGCCGGCGGTGCGCTCGAGGCGGGCGGCCGCGGACAGCAGGAGGAACTGCGTGGGCGTGAGGCCCAGCGGGCGCAGCCGGACGTCGAGCGCGGCGCGCCAGACCAGCGCCGCCTGGTGGAGCCAGAAGCCGGCACCCGAAGTGGCGCCGTTCTCCGTGAGATCGGAGATCTCGTACATCATGTCTCCCCGTGCGCGTGCCGCGGCCGCCGGAGGTGCGGCCGCGGCACGCGGCTCGTCAGCGGGCGCCCAGGGGCACGTCGAACCGGCCGAACACCCAGGTGCCCGGGGCGTCGGCGTTGTCGCCGGCCCAGAACTCGAGCCAGTGCTCGGTGAACTCGTCGGCCGTGAGGTAGCCGTCGCCGTTGAGGTCCAGCACCGGGAAGACCGCGTCGGTATCGGTGGCCGTGCCGTTCCACGTCTCGATGAGCCGGCGGTACTCCTCGCGCGAGATGCGCTCGTCGCCGTTCTCGTCGATGGCCTCGAACATCGCGGCCGCCGTGCCGCGCACCGAGTCGGGCATGTCCCCCAGCTGGTCCACCACGAGCAGGACCTCGTCGAGCGTCACCTTCTCGTCGCGGTCGATGTCGGACGCGGCGAGCAGCGTGGTCCACCAGCCCATCATGATCTCGCTCAGCCGCGCCGCCTGGGGCGAGTCGGGAGCGAGGCCGCGCGCCTTCGTCCAACGGTCGGTGAGCGCCTGGAAGTCGGCCTCGGTGAGGAATCCGTCGCCGTCGACGTCCATCGCCCCGAACACCGTGGAGATCTTGCGTCTCTGCAGTTCACTCGCCATCGTTCGCGGTCCTTTCTCCGATCCCCCTTGGCCGGGGACCCCGTGGGCGAAGCTCAGCGTTGTCGCGACTCAAGATCACCTGCACCGGCACCCGGGTTCTCCCCCGGCCCGACCCGGTGATTTCGTTAGTGACGCGAAGTAACCGAAGAGGCTCCTTCCCCGCGGGGAAGGAGCCTTTCTGGTCCGTTCGGAGTTCTAGTGCGCGGCTTCGTTCCACGAACGGCCGTAGCCGACCGAAACCTCCAGCGGCACGGCCAGGTGGTAGGCCGACCCCATGCCCTCGCGCACGAGCTTCTCGACCTCGGCCCGCTCGCCCTCGGCGACCTCCAGCACGAGCTCGTCGTGCACCTGCAACAACACGCGGCTGCGCAGCTTCGCCTTGACCAGCTCGCGGTGCACGTTGAGCATCGCGACCTTGATGATGTCGGCCGCGCTGCCCTGGATCGGCGCGTTGAGCGCCATGCGCTCCGCCATTTCGCGGCGCTGGCGGTTGTCGCTGGTGAGGTCGGGCAGGTAGCGGCGGCGGCCGAAGATCGTCTCGGTGTAGCCGGTCTTCCCGGCTTCGCCGACCACGGACTGCAGGTAGTCGCGCACGCCGCCGAAGCGGTTGAAGTATGCCTCCATCTGCGACTTCGCGTCCTCGGTCGAAATGCGCAGCTGCTGCGAAAGCCCGTAGGCCGACAACCCGTAGGCCAGGCCGTAGGACATCGCCTTGACGCGGTAGCGCTGCTCCGCCGTGATCTCCTCGGCGGGCACGGAGAACGCGCGCGAAGCGACGAACGTGTGCAGGTCCTCGCCGCTGTTGAAGGCCTCGATCAGGCCCTCGTCCGTCGACAGGTGCGCCATGATCCGCATCTCGATCTGGCTGTAGTCCGCGGTCATCAGCTCGACGTAACCTTCGCCGACCACGAACGCGTCGCGGATGCGCCGGCCTTCTTCCGTGCGCACCGGGATGTTCTGCAGGTTCGGGTCGACCGACGACAGCCGCCCGGTCGCGGCGATGGTCTGCTGCAGCGTGGTGTGGATGCGCCCGTCGTCGGCGACCGACTTGATCAGCCCCTCGACGGTGGTGCGCAGCCGCGTGGCGTCGCGGTGTTCGAGCATGTGCTGCAGGAACGGGTGCTCGGTCTTCTCGAACAGGCTCTGCAGCGCCTCGGCGTCGGTGGTATAGCCGGTCTTGGTGCGCTTGGTCTTCGGCATGCCGAGCTCTTCGAACAGCACGACCTGCAGCTGCTTCGGCGAACCGAGGTTGATCTGCTTGCCGATCACCTTGTACGCCTCTTCGGCGGCCTGCGTGACGCGGGTGAGGTAGTGGGCCTCCAGCTCGGTGAGCTGCTCCACGTCCACCGCGATGCCCGCAGCCTCCAGCTCGGTGATGACCTCGAGCAGCGGCAGCTCCAGCTCGGCGAGCAGCTTGGCCCCGCCGAGGTCCTCCAGCTCCTTGCCGAGCGCGCCGGCGAGCTCGAAGATCGCGCGGGCTTTCACCAGCTCGTCGGAGATCTCCTTCTGCTCCAGGCTTTCGGCGCCGCCGTCGAGCAACGACAGCTGGCCGTCGCCCTCGGCGGCCTCCGAGCGCAGCTCGCGGTGCAGGTAGCGCAGCGCCAGGTCGTCGAGCTCGAAGGTCCGCTGGCCGGGCCGCACGAGGTAGGCCGCGAGCGCGGTGTCGAGCACCAGCCCCGCGAGCGTCCAGCCGCGGGCGCGCACCGCGTGCAGCGCCACCTTGAGGTCGTGGCCGATCTTGCGGATCTTCTCGTCGGCCAGCCACGCGGCCAGCGCGGTGTCGTCGGCCTCGTCCATCGCCGTGACGTCGACGTACGCGCCTTCGCCGTCGGCGCACGCGAACGCCAGCGCCCGCAGGTCGGAGCGGATCGACGTGCCCGTGGCACGGAACGCGAGCGCCACCGGCTCGCCCTCGCCGGTGTGCGCGGCGAGCCAGGCTCCGAGCGCGCCGGGCGCGAGCGCCTCGCCCGAGACGTCGAAGCCCTCCTCGGCCTCCGGCTCGGCGCTGCTGAGCGTGGCGAAGAGCCGGTCGCGCAGCACGCGGAACTCCAGCTCGTCGAACAGGCGGTGCACCGCGTCGCGGTCCCACGGCCGCAGCTCCAGCTGGTCGGGGACCATGTCCAGCGGCACGTCGCGCACCAGCTCCGTGAGCTGGCGATTGAGGGTGACCGCCGTCAGGTTCTCGCGCAGCGCGTCGCCGACCTTGCCCTTGACCTCGTCGACGCGGTCGATCAGGTCGGCCAGCGTGCCGAACTGCCGGATCCACTTCGCCGCCGTCTTCTCCCCCACCCCGGGGATGCCCGGCAGGTTGTCCGACGGGTCGCCCCGCAGCGCCGCGAAGTCGGGGTACTGGGTCGGCGTGAGGCCGTACTTCTCCTCCACCGCGTCAGGCGTGAAGCGGACCAGGTCGGACACGCCGCGCTTCGGGTAGAGCACGGTGACGTGCTCGTTGACCAGCTGCAGCGCATCGCGGTCGCCGGTACAGATCAGCACGTCGAAGTTCTCGGCGCCGGCCTGCGTGGTGAGGGTGGCGATGATGTCGTCGGCCTCGAAGTTCTCCTTGACCAGCGACGGGATGCCCAGCACGTCGAGCACCTCTTTGACCAGGTCGACCTGGCCGCGGAACTCGTCGGGCGTGGTGCTGCGGTTGGCCTTGTAGTCGGCGAACGTCTCCGACCGGAACGTCTTGCGCGACAGGTCGAACGCCACCGCGAGGTGCGTGGGCGCCTCGTCGCGCAGCAGGTTGATGAGCATCGAGGTGAAGCCGAACACCGCGTTGGTGACCTGACCGGTCTTCGTCTTGAAGTTCTCCGCGGGCAGTGCGAAGAAGGCGCGGTAGGCCATCGAATGACCGTCGATGAGCAGCAGGCGGGGCCGCTCGGCCGTGGTCGTGGCTGCTGTGGCGTTCGCTACGGTTCGGTTCTCACTCGGGCTCACGGGAGCGAGTCTAAGGTGAGGGCCCGACACTCTTACGTGTCGCATAGGTTGAGGAGCATTGCGTGACCGAGCAGGCCGGCGATTTGGCGCTGGAAACCCGCGCGGGGATCGACCCCGCCGCCGACCAGCAGCTGAACGACAAGATCGGGCTGAAGATTCTCGAGGCCACCCCCGAGCGCGTGGTCGGCACGATCCCCGTCGAGGGCAACCTCCAGCCGTACGGCCTGCTGCACGGCGGAGCCAACGCCACCGTTGCCGAAGCGCTCGGCTCGTACGTCGCCGCGCTAAACGCGGGCACCGACCGCGCCGCGATGGGCCTCGAGCTGTCCTGCACACACCACCGCGCCGTCCGCTCCGGCACGGTCACCGGCGTCGCGACCCCGCTGCACGTCGGGCGCGGCACGATCACCGCGGAGATCGTGCTCACGGACGACCAGGGCCGGCGCACCTGCACGGCTCGTCTCACGTGCGTCGTCCGGGACAAGCCGCCAGGTGCCTGACGCACCCGCTGCCGTGACAACGGCCCCTCACCCACCAGGGCGAGGGGCCGTCGCACAGGGTCTCCGACCTCAGCCGACGCCGAGGTAGGCCTCCTTGATGCTGGTGTCGGCCAGCAATTCCTTACCGGTGCCGGACTTCGTGATCCGCCCGGTCTCCAGCACGTACGCGCGGTGCGCCCGCGAAAGGGCTTGCTGCGCGTTCTGCTCCACCAGCAGCACCGTGGTGCCCTGGCGGTTGATCTCTGTGATGATCCGGAAGATCTGCTGGATGAACTGCGGCGCGAGCCCCATCGACGGCTCGTCGAGCAGCAGCAGCCGCGGCTTCGCCATCAGGGCACGCCCGATGGCCAGCATCTGCTGCTCGCCGCCGGACATCGTGCCGCCCATCTGGGTCTTGCGTTCCGCGAGCCGCGGGAACAGCTCGAAGACGCGGTCGAAGTCCGGCTGCAGGTTTTTCCGGTCCTTGCGCGCATACGCGCCCATGTCGAGGTTCTCGAGCACCGTCATGCCGGGGAAGATGCCCCGGCCTTCGGGTGACTGCGAGATCCCGCGGACCACGCGCAGGTCACCGCGCAGCCGCGAGATGTCCTCGCCGTCGAAGCGGATCGTGCCGGCCGAGATCGGCCGGATCCCGGAGATGGCCCGCATCGTGGTGGACTTGCCCGCGCCGTTGGCCCCGATCAGCGTGACGATCTCGCCCTCGTCGACCGTGATGGACAGGTCCGACACGGCCTGGATCCGGCCGTAGTGGACGGAGACCTCGGACAGCTCAAGCAACGTCATCGTCGGGCACCCCCAGGTAGGCGGCGATCACGGCGGGGTTCGCCCGGATCTCGGCAGGCACCCCTTCGGCGATCTTCTTGCCGAACTCCAGCACCACGATCCGGTCGGTCACGCCCATGACCAGCTTCATGTCGTGTTCGATCAGCAGGACGGTGAAGCCGTCATCGCGGATCGTCCGGATCAGCCCCATGAGCTCTTCCTTCTCCGCCGGGTTGAACCCGGCGGCCGGCTCGTCGAGGCACAGCAGCTTCGGCTCGGTCGCGAGCGCCCGCGCGATCTCCAGGCGCCGCTGGTAACCGTAGGGCAGGTTCTTCGCGCGGTCGGCCGCCCGGTCGGCGATGCCGACGAACTCCAGCAGCGCCATGCCCTTCTCGATCGCCTGCTTCTCCTCGCGGTGGTGGCGAGGCGTGCGCAGCAGGGCGCCGACGAGGCTGGTCTTGTGGCGGGCGTCGGTGCCGACCACCACGTTCTCCAGCGCCGTCATCTCGGAGAAGAGCCGAATGTTCTGAAACGTGCGCGCGATGCCGAGCTGCGTGATGGCGTGGCGCGAGGCCTTGCCGAGCGGCTTGTCCTCCAGCAGCACCTGGCCCGAGGTCGGGCGGTACACGCCGGTCATCGCGTTGAAGCACGTGGTCTTGCCCGCGCCGTTGGGCCCGATCAGGCCCAGGATCTCGCCGCGGCGGATGTCGAACGACACGCCGTCGAGCGCCACGAGACCGCCGAAGCGCACGGTGACGTCGTCGACCTTCAGCAGCGTCTGCCCGACCGCGACGTCGATCTCACGGTCCGGTGCGACGACCTCGGCGACCGCCGCCTCGTGCTCGGCGAGCTGCTCCGCGCTCATCTGGGCGACCTCCGCCACGAGGCCGCCCTCGGCCGGGACCTCGGGGCCCATGCCGTTGCCAGGGGCCGTCATACCTTCTCTCCCGGGGTGTCGGAGGCCAATGAGCCGTCACTGCTGACCTGCTCGCCACGGCCGAGCAGCCGCTGATACGCCTGCCTGCCGTACGTGAGCAGCCGCTGCCGCGCACCGAGCAGGCCCTGCGGGCGAAAGATCATCAGGATGATCAGCGCCAGGCCGAAGATCAGGTACTTGTACTCGGCGATCGCCTGGAACCGCAGCGGGATGTACGCCACCACGATCGCGCCCAGCAGCACCCCGACCTTGTTGCCCGCGCCACCGAGGATCACCGCGGCGAGGAACAGCATGGAGGTGACCACGTCGAACTTCTGGTTGTTCACGAAGCCCAGCTGGCCGGCGTAGAGCGCGCCGGACAGGCCGCCGACCGCCGCGCCGGACACGAACGCCCAGATTTTGAACTTGTACGTCGGCAGGCCCATGATCTCGGCGGCGTCCTCGTCGTCGCGGATCGCGACCCAGGCCCGGCCGACGCGGCTGCGCTCCAGGTTCCCGACGAGGAACAGCACCAGGATGATGAGCGTGACGCACAGCCAGTACCACGGCGTGCCGTCGGAGTTGTTGAACAGCGCGCTTCCGTCGGCGTTGGTGCCCGGCGGGTGCCCCACCGACTGGAACCCACGGTTTCCGCGCAGCGGGTCGACGTTGTCCGCCAGCAGGCGCACGATCTCACCGAACCCGAGCGTGACGATGGCGAGGTAGTCCCCGCGTAGTCGCAGCGTCGGTGTCCCGAGGATCACGCCGAAGATCATCGTGACCACCATGGCAATCGGGAGCACGACGAGGAACGGCAGCTTGTGCAGCGTCGAGTCGGGACTCGTGAACAGCGCCATCACGTACGCGCCGACCGCGAAGAAGCCCACGTAGCCGAGATCCAGCAGACCGGCCTGGCCGACCACGATGTTGAGCCCGATGGCGACCAGCGCGTAGCGGGACACCTCGAACATCGCGATGGGGAAGTCGTAACCCGGCTGCGTGGTGATGATCGGCGGGTTGAGCACGGGCAGCAGGTAGATCACGGCCACGAGGGGCACGAGCACGAGCCACTGCTGAACGCGCGGAAGGTTGTTCCACCAGTCCGAAATCGGCCGCTTGCGCTTCGCCGGCGCGGCCGCGGTGGGCGGCGTCGAAGTCACCGTCATACCCGTGCCTTTCCGAGCGATTCGCCGAGGATGCCGGTCGGGCGGACCATCAGGATCAGCACGAGGAGCACGAACGCGACGACGTCGCGCCACTCCCCGCCGAACAGCGTCTGGCCGTAGTTCTCGACGACACCCAGCAGCAGGCCGCCGAGCAGTGCGCCGCGCAGGTTGCCGATACCACCCAGCACCGCGGCGGTGAACGCCTTGATGCCGAGGATGAACCCGCCCTGGTACGAAGCACCCTGCGGGATCTTCATCATGTAGAACAGGGCCGCTGCACCGGCGAGCAGGCCGCCGATGAGGAACGTGAGCGTGATGACGCGTTCCTTGTTCACGCCCATGAGCGTGGCGGTGTCCGGGTCCTGCGCCACCGCGCGGATGCCGCGGCCGAACTTGGTGCGGTTCACGAACATGTTGGCGGCGAGCATCAGCACGACCGACGCGACGATCGTGATGATCGTGACGTTGGTGACGTCGGCGCCGAAGATCTGGAACACCGGCTCGTTGCGCAACAGGCGGATGCCCTGCTCGGCGTTGCCGCCGCGCCAGATGAAGAGGATCTGCTGCAGCACGAAGGAAGCGCCGATCGCGGTGATCAGGAAGACCAGCTTCGGCGCTCCGCGTTTCCTCAGTGGACGGTAGGCCACGCGTTCGAGGAGCACCGCGGTGCCTCCCGAGACGGCCATCGCCGCCAGCAAGGCCAGCAGCAGGAACCCGATCAGCTCGGCGACCGACAGCTCAGGAGTGTCGCCGGGCCGGAAGCCGAGGCCGAACAAGGTGAACCACACCGCGTAGGCACCGTAGATGAACACCTCGGAGTGGGCGAAGTTGATCAGCTTCAGGACGCCGTAGACGAGGGTGTAGCCCAGCGCCACGAGCGCGTAGATGCTGCCGTAGGCAAGACCGTCGATCGTGTTGGCCCAGAACTGGTCAACAAAGCCTTTCACGTCGAAGGTGATCCAGCTGTCGCCCTGCGCGAGGACGAGCGAGCTCAGGTCATGGGTCATCGACACACTAGTTCTCCATGTGGGTCCGGGGTGCGGGTCCGGCGGGATCGAGCCGCCGGACACGCACCCCGGTAACTGGAACGGAAGCCGGGATTACTTGATCTCGGTGTTGCGGACGATCTTCCCGTTCTCGACCTTGTAGGTCCACACGGTGGTCGCCGACAGCTCACCCTTGTCGTTCCACTTGAAGTGCTTCGTGAGGCCCTGGCCGTCGTAGGTCTTGACGAAGTCGAGCAGGGCCGGGCGCGTGGTCTTGCCCGAGTCGATGCCCTTCAGCAGGATCGTGGCGAGGTCGTAGGCCTCGGGCGAGTAGGTGCCCGGGTCCTTGCCGGTCGCGGCCTTGTAGGCGTCGGTGAACTTGGTGAACTGGTCCGCCGGCACGCACGGGCAGGTGAAGTACGCGTTCTTGGCGGCGTCGCCGGCGCCCTTCACGAACTCGTCGTCCTTCACGCCGTCCGGACCCACGAACTTCGCCGTGACACCGGCGTCGTTCAGCTGCTGCGCGAACGGAGCGGCTTCCTGGTAGTAGCCGGAGTAGAACACCGCGTCCGGGGCGGCGGCCTTGACCTTGTTGACCACGGCCGAGAAGTCGGTCTGCTTGCTCTTGACCTTGTCCTCGCACGCCAGGGCGCTGCCGAGGCCCTGCTTGGTCGTCGCGGCGAGACCGGTGCCGTACTCGGAGTCGTCCTCGATGACACAGACCTTCTTGGCGCCGAGCTCACCGGTCATGAACTTCGCGGCGGCCGGGCCCTGGCTGTTGTCGTTGCCGAGGCCGCGGAAGAAGGTCTTCCAGCCGTTGTCGGCCAGCGTGGGGGCGGTGGCCGACGGGGTGACCGTGACCAGGCCGGCGGTGTTGAAGATGTTGCCCGCGGCCTTGGACTCACCCGAGAACGGGAGGCCGACGACGCCGATGATCGCCGGGGTGTTCACGATCTGGGTCACGATGCCGGGCGCCTTGTCGGGCGTGCCCTCCGTGTCGTACTGCTCCAGCTTGACCTGGCAGCCCGGGTTCGCCTTGTTGTGCTGGTCGACGGCGAGCTTGGCACCGTTCAGGATGTTGATGCCGAGGGCCGCGTTGTTGCCGTTGATGGTGCCGGCGTAGGCGATGGAGGTCGGCGAACACTGCGCCTTGCCGTCGCCCGCGGGGTCGGCGGCGTCCGCGGCGGCCGAAGGCGCTGCCGCCTGCGGGGCTCCGCTGTCGTTTCCGCCAGAACCGCTGTCGGTACGCGCCGCGCACGCGCTCAGGGAGATGGCCCCCGCAGCCGCCAGCACGATGATCTTCGTGAGTCGTGCTCTCTGCACTCTTCCTCCAAATGCCAACCAACCGTTCGAAGCGAACGGCTCGTCCCTATGTGGGAACTGACTGGCCGCTGAAAGTAGCCGCCCCGTGAGGTGTTGCACAGAGTTACCCACTGTCTTGTATCCACATCGTGACGGTCGTCACCGGCAGTAATGGACGTTCTCCACCCGATTGTCGCAATCTGACAACCGGGTAGTGACACTGAGTACTCGGATGGCACCTCAATCGGACCACTTGACGTGCGGCCAGATCGATGTTGGCAGTCTAGAGACTCCGCTCAGCAGGTGAAGAAGCAACGGGCCATGAGCAGACTCGAAGGTAGCAAACTTGCCCTCTTGCACCGCGCAGAGCGACGGAAGACCACACCAAAACGGGCGCGACCCCCTGGTCACGCCCGTCTTGCCACTCGGATGGGTGAGGCCTAGCCGATGCTCTCCACCACGGCCTCGGCCACGGCCTTCATCGTCGTGCGGCGGTCCATCGCCGTGCGCTGTATCCACCGGAACGCGTCCGGCTCCGTGAGGCCCTGGCGGCTCATCAGCAGGCCCTTCGCGCGGTCGATGACCTTCCGGGTCTCGAGCCGGTCGGTGAGGCCCGCGACTTCCGCTTCCAGCGCCTGCAGCTCGGAGAAGCGGCTCACGGCCAGCTCGATGGCCGGCACGAGGTCACGCTTCGCGAACGGCTTGACCAGGTACGCCATCGTGCCCGCGTCGCGGGCCCGCTCGACGAGGTCGCGCTGGCTGAACGCGGTGAGGATGACGACCGGCGCGATGCGGTCGCTCGTGATCTTGGCAGCCGCCTCGATGCCGTCGAGTTTCGGCATCTTGACGTCGAGGATGACGAGGTCGGGCTTGAGGTCGGTGGCCAGGTTGATGGCTTCTTCACCATCGCCGGCCTCGCCGACCACCTCGTAGCCCTCCTCACGCAGCATCTCGACCAGGTCGAGCCTGATGAGCGCCTCGTCCTCGGCGACGAGCACACGACGCTGCGGCACGGTGGCGGCACCGTTGGCCTCGGTAGCCTGTTCGGTCACCGGGGTCCTCCTGAAGGCTCGGCGGGACGGTTGACTCGCGGTGACCCGCGAAAGGTCAGCCTACCGGGAACGATCCAGTTCCCAAGATGGCGTTCACCACGAAGTGGCGGGCGCGACACCCCGCCCCCGCCACACGCGCGTCACCGGTGATCGCGTAAAGTCCCTCGCGCTCGCCCCCGTAGCCCAACTGGCAGAGGCAACGGATTCAAAACCCGTCCAGTGAGAGTTCGAATCTCTCCGGGGGCACCACGGCCCACCAGCACAAATCGGCCCCTGACTAGGCGCAATCTGGTCCGGGGCCGATCTTGTGTCAACCGGTGGCGCGCGACGGGAACCGGCAAAGTACGGCTACGCGCGGTCTATTCGCGGTCTACATCCTCCTCGGCCGGCAGGCCCAGGAAGCGCGGTCCGCGCCCGGGCCCCTGCTGGAAGGCGCTGACAGGCGCTCTCGGGGTACCTCACCGTCCCCGCACTCGTCAGTATCGCCGCGCTCGCCTGCTGGCACCTCGACGGCGACACGGCCATTCTGGTCATCACCATCGGCTCGGCCGTGCTCGCCACCGCCACCATCGCCGCCACCATCGCCATCGCCGTCGCCGTCGCCGTCGCCGTCGGCAGCGCGAAGACGAACGACCTCGATGTGCAACCGATACGTCGTACGTTCACCCTTCCTCGCATGGGGAATGTCGGGTGGCAGGACTGGCGGGCCCCGGGCCGATAATGGCCAGGTGACCGGACATGTCGAACTGCGTGAGATCACCGACGACAACCGCGACGCGGTATGCGCCGTGCGTGTCCGGCCGGACCAGAAGAAGTTCGTCGCATCGGTGAAGAAATCGCTGAAGGAAGCGCGCAAGAAACCACAGTTGTCGCCCTGGTATCGCGCTGTGTACGCGGACGACGTGCCTGTCGGTTTCGTCATGCTGAACTGGGCGGTGCCGCCAGGTACGCGCGGCGTGCTCGGCTCATACGTCCTGTGGCGGCTGCTCGTCGGAGCGCAGTTCCAACGCCGCGGCTACGGGCGCGCCGCGCTGGCCCAGGTCATCAAACTGGTCAGGGCGGACGGCGGCACCGAACTGTTCACCAGTTACCAACCGGGAAAGGGCGAACCGTGGCCGTTCTACCGGGGCTTCGGCTTCCAGCCGACCGGCGAGATCGACGACGGCGAGATCGTCCTGCGGTGCGCGCTGACCTAATCCGCCAACCGCGACGACCGGAGGGGCGGTCCGTAGTCCCGTCGCCGCTGGTGGAAGACGGCCTCACGATCCGCCAGCACAGGCAACGAAGTGGGCGGCGCGGTTCGACCCGTACGAACTGTGAACCAGCCGCCGACGGGACGCCGCGCGTGCGGGGGTAGCCCGTGCGTGACGACGAACGGTGCTTCACGCTTCGGGCACCGGCGCGCGATCATGCCTGTATGGCGAGTACATCCGACGACGGGCGATATCCATCGATCGAGCCGCACGAGTCAGGCATGCTGGAGGTCGGCGGCGGCCATTCGCTGTATTGGGAGGTGTCGGGCAGCCCCGACGGCAAGCCGGCCGTCGCGCTGCACGGTGGTCCCGGCTCGGGGAGCTCTCCGGGAACGCGGAGCCTGTTCGACCCGAACCGCTACCGCGTGGTCCTGTTCGACCAGCGCAACTCCGGGCGCAGCACCCCTTCGGCGACCGACCCGGTCGTCGACCTGTCGGCGAACACCACCCAGCACCTCATCGCCGACATCGAGGCGCTACGAGTCCACCTGGGAATCGAGCGCTGGCTGGTGTGGGGTGGCTCGTGGGGCGTCACCCTCGCCCTCGCCTACGCGCAGGCCCAGCCGGAGCGGGTGACCGAAATGGTGCTTAAAGCCGTGACCAACGGCGCTCGGCGCGACTGGATCACTCGTGACGTGGGCCGCGTTTTCCCGCGCGAGTGGGAACGGTTCCGCGACGGCGTGCCGGCCGCCGAACGCGACGGCGACCTGTCCGCCGCCTACAGCCGACTGCTCCACGATCCCGACCCCGAGCTCCGCGCCAAGGCCGCACACGGGTGGTGCGAGTGGGAGGACGCGCACATGTCGCTGGCCCCCGACGCCGCACCGTCCTTGTCCGTCGCCCACCCGGCATTTCAGCTGGCCTTCGCCCGCATCGTGACCCACTACTGGTCCCACGGCTGCTTTCTCGACGAAGGGCAGCTCCTACGCGACATCGAACGGCTCCACGGCATTCCGGCCGTCCTGATCCACGGGCGTTACGACGTCAGCAGCCCGCTCGACACAGCCTGGGCACTGCACCGGGCCTGGCCCGAAAGCGAACTCGTCGTTCTCGACGACACCGGTCACCGCGGCGGCAGCATGACCGCTGCGATTATCGCCGCCACCGACCGCTTCGCCCGAGCGGCCGCGGACCAGATCCACTGACCGCTGACACCCGAAACCCGTCCGGTGAGATTGCGAATCTCACCGGGGTACCAGGCGTCACCAACAGAAGACGGCCCCTGACCAGGCGGTACCCGGTCAGGGGCCAGATCTTGTGTCGTCCAGTAGCGCGGACCGATCGGCAAAGTGCGACTGTGCGCGGTGTATTCAAGGTCCACGTTTATCACGGCGGAAACGAATGGTGCCCTACTCGTCCTCGGCCAGACCGAGCATTGTGGCGATCTTCGCCAGCGAAACCTCTTCCAACCCTGACAGCACCTTGGCGTACACCTCGTGCAGTACAGCAACTGAGTGCCCGGCCCAGGCAGCCACCTGCGCGGACTGTACGCCGGCCGCCAGCCATGTCGACACACACGCGTGCCGCAGGTCGTACGGCCGACGCGCCAGCGGCGATCGGTACTCCTCCTCGGATAGCGCCGCCTTGCGGGCCTTGTCCCAGACCCGAGCCAGCGTCGACTCCGCGATGTCACCGCCGCCGAGGCCCCGGAACAGGCGACCGTCCTCCGCGACGCCGTACTGCTCGACGTGGCGGTGCAACATCGCAGTCAGCGGCGGTGGACACGGCACTGGTCGCACCTCACCCTTCGCGCGCTGCTTGAGCTGACGGCGGTCGCGGCGCTCGCCGTTGTCCGTCCACGCCGCACCCGCGATCGGCGCAGTCTCGGATAGCAGCAGCTCGCCCCGGCCCTTCCGCGGCAGTTTGAGGTCGACGTCTCGCAGCATGGCCGCCTCCTCTGGGCGGAGCGCCGAGTAGTACATCGTCCCGAAGCACGCAACCAGTCGCGGCCCCGACGATTGCCGCGCCACGATCACCGGCTCGGAGGACCCAGCCGGCACCCGCATCACCGTCTGCTCGGCAACCGCCGCCAGCAGCTGCGGCCCTTGCCGCGTGTTGACGACCACGCGCGTATCGATCGCCCGCACTCGTTTGGGTGCGGTCCACTTCACCTCGGGCAACCGGTTCTTCAGGAGCAGCCTCTTCTCCACAGCGAACTCCAGTGCGTTGAACAGGACAGCGCGCTTCCGGTAGACGGTTTTCGCCGCTGCGGCCTTGCCGTCCATCTTCAGCGCGAGCTGATCGAGCACTCTCCGAAGCATCGTGAGGTCGTCGAGCCGTGACACCTTGACGGTGTTCGAACCCAGCCACATGAGCGCGGCCTCAATGTCGGCAGGGTTGCTCGTATCCCGTCTGTGGGAGTTGTAGGCCCAGCCGGTCATCGCCCGGCGCAGCACCTTGTCCTCCGGCTTGCCGCGTGAGCTCGCGAGGAGGGCCAACGTCGCCGTCGCGAGCGCATCAGCATTGCCCGCACGGGACTTCGCGGCGGCGCGAGACCACTTCATGTCCACGTACTCTTGCGCGAACGTGAACCACGGCTGGTCGTTCTCAGCTCGTGCCATCGACACAGGAAGTCCATCGACAACCCGGAACGCCTCTCCGTTGCGCTGAGCCACAACCAGCTTGGAGCGGAAGCTCTCCGCCAGCGCTGAAGTCGCGTACGTCTTCGGGAACTCCTGGCCGGCGACAACCCAGCGCACGACATAGGACTTCTTTCCCGGCTTCCCGTCCTTGTGCGCGCGACCGGTTTTCACGCGCACGTCCCAGATACGGACATCGAACGTTGTTTCCATCACGCAGTCACCTCCGCGCGTGAGTGCAGCCAGCGATCCAGCTCGGATCGCCGGAACCGCAACTTCCCGTTGGGCAGTTTCAGGCATGGCGGTGCGCACTTCTTCGCACGCCAGTCGTTGAATGTTGATCGGTTGATTCGCAGCTCGGCGCACACTTCTTCAAGCGTCAGCATCACGCTGGACCGGTCATTCGTAGGCATAGAAAAGAGACCTTTCGAATCATTTTTTGGTCAGCAAAGTTCCCTGGACGTTTTCGGTTTCGTCCGCAGCAAATTCGGAGTCAGCGTGAAGCTCGGCTACTCTCGCTCAATTTCATCAGCGCCGAGCGTGGTTTATGACCACCTACAAGTGGGGGCCTCTTCGTCCATCCCGTCGACCTGGCGCCAGCCCGATCAGGTCTGTCAAGGGGGCACCTTCCTGCTGTGGTGAGCGTGCCTGCGGTCTGCCCCCTTGACAGGCCTGATAGCCCTTGTGGAGGTCGGCGGGATGGACGACAGGCACACACGAACGCAACCGTTCTGCTCTTCTCGACCATCCTGGAGACCTGCCCGTCCGGCGAGGACATATCTTTTTCTTTTCGCCTCTCCGGCCCGCAGGGCATCACCCTTTCGGTCCACATCTCCCCTGCTCGGTGGCAGTTCTTGTCGGTGCTGGGTGTCACCATCGGCGGTATGGAGTTGACGGGAAGCGATTTCGACAAGATCCCGCCGGGGAACGTGCGCGGGGTATCGAAGGTGGAGTTCGCGCGGTAGCCGGAGGTGTTCGCGCGGTCGCTGGAGCCGGAGGAGGCCCAGCGGCTGGTCAAGATCACGAGGTCCGCCCGGGATCGGGTGCGGCTGCGACGATCCGGGATTGTGCTGGCCTCGTCGCAAGGCCGGTCCGCGAAGGAGATCGCGGCGATGTTCGCCGCGACCGAAGGCTATGTGCGGGAGGTGATCCACGCGTTCAACGAGTCCGGGTTCGCGGCGTTGTCCCCAAACGCCAGCGCCGCGACACCCTCGAACTCGCCGGCTGGCTCGCCCTCCTCGTCGGCTGTCTTGAGTACGACCTCGGCGACCGTCGAGCCGCTGAGGCGACTCGACAGGCCGCACTGAGCCTAGGCAAGGAGGTGGGCAGCGCCGGCATCATGGGCTGGGCGCACGAGATGACGGCGTGGTTCGCCCTCACTGCCGGCGACTATCGCGGCGTGCTGGCGGCTGGGCAAGCTGGCGAGCTAGTGCCTCATCAGGCCGCCGAATCCCGACGCCGCGATGCCGCAATGCGCCGCGCCGAGGCCGAGACCGCCGCGGACGAGCCGAAAAGGACCCAGCTACTCCAGGAAGCGGCCGAGGCTGACGCGCTCGCGACCGTGCTCGACCGGCGTGCGGCCGAACTGGAGACTGCGGACGAGACGCGGGCGATGCGGTACGCCCACACCGCGGAGACTCGCGCTGCCGCCGACCGGGCACAGTCGGAGCTGAACTCTCGCAACGTCGCCGCCGACGAAGTACCGCGGGTCACGACGGTTGAATGGCTCGCCGCCCACAACGAGCACATGGCCATCGAGGACGCCCACCGAGAAGCCACCGACGAGCACGACCTCGCCGACGTCGCCGAGCAGCGCGCCGCCGACCTGGCTGAAGTGGAGGCGAGCGGCCCGGAGGCGACCGCCAGCGCGGCCGAGGAGCACTCGACGGAGACCGACGCACCGGACCTGCGGGACGTCGCGGCAAGCGAAGACAAGGCGACGCACTCGGAGGAGGTGCGGGTGCCGCCAGCGGCCGAGGCCGCCGACACGATCGACCGTGCACAGCGAGCCCTGCGCGAGGTTCAGGCGCGCGAAGCCGCTGACGCTCAGCGCGCTGCCGAGGAAGCACAGGCCGCGGAGATGTACCGCCGCCACACCGTGGACACCGCCGAGGCAGCGGCGGTCGACGCCGATGCGGCGGTGGCGTCGTGACCGGTCAGCTCGCGATGCTTGGCCATGGTGGGGCGGGGACCTTGATCGGAGGGTTCCCGTTGCCCCACCACGCCCACTCGAACGTCCAGTACACCTGCTCCAGCCAGCCCGGGCGCATCGTCAGCCAGTACGGCACCGGCCGACGACCGAGCAGCTTCGCCGCCGCCAGCGACTCCTCCAGGATCGTTTCCTCGATCGCCGACCCGAACCGCTGCGTCACCGGGGCGTCCGCCATGTGCCACTTACCGTTGGCCGGCCGCACCGTCGCCGTAGCCAACCACCGGCACGTCTGCACCACACCGAAGCGCGCCCACGACAGCGGCTCACGCTCGTACAGCTGCTCCGCGGCGAGCCACAAGGCCAAGAAGAACCGCATCCTCGACCTCTACGATCACCCACCCGCCGACGGGCGAGTGATCTGTGTCGATGAGTTCGGGCCGCTGAACCTGCAACCCCGCCCCGGCCGCGGCTGGTTTCCCCGCAGCCGCCCGGCCCGGCTGCGCGCGACCTACACCCGCACCAAGGGTGTCCGGCAGATGTTCGCTGCGCTCGACCTGGCCTCCGGGCAGATGTTCTACCGGTTCCGCGACCGCAAACGCTGGCAGCAGTTCCTCGACTTCTGCAAGCAACTGCGCCGCCGCTTCCCGACCGGGAAGCTCTACCTGGTCAGCGACAACTACGGACCACACGGCAAGGCCGAGGTCCGGGACTGGTGCGCGGCCAACGACATCGAACTGATCTACACACCCACCAACGCGTCCTGGCTGAACTGGATCGAGTGCGAGTTCACCGCGGTCCGCTACTTCACCCTCGACGGCAGCGACTACCCCAGCCACGCCGCCCAAGAAGCCGCCATCGCGGGCTACCTCCGCTGGCGCAACCGCCACAGCCACCCCAAACGCCACTTCGCCATCAACTCCAAAATCCGCCGCCCCGATTACCTACCCAACGTTGCTTGATACGGCACTAGTCTCCGGGACACACAGCGTCTCGGTCCCGCTGATCGCGCAGCAGGCGAAGGCGTACGCCCGAATGGGTATGCCCGCCGAGATGAACTCAACGCTTGAGCGCGGGCGCGTCGCCCTTGACAAGCTCGAATACCCGGCGAACATCGACAACCACTTCGTCGTCGACCCGTCCAAGTACGATTTCTACGCGATGGACTGCTACCGCCACATCGGCGAGGACCGGCTCGCACGCGAACTGTCCGAGGAAGTCATCCGAGTCAGCTCCGGCTTTCAGGACCAGAACCGGTGGCCTATGCGCATCGCGGAAGCTTGATGCGCCCCGGGTTCTGTGCAGGCTCTGATCTCAGGGAGGATGCAGAGCATGCCGGCACCGAAGAAGTACAGCGACGAGCTGCGTGAGCGGGC